>DATCRO010000393.1:0-2581 GCA_036569025.1 Burkholderiaceae bacterium | reverse complement strand
GCCGACGCGACCCCGGACAGGGCCAGCGCGAGCAGGAACGGGGCACAGCGGTTCATGGTGTAGATCCAGGGGCTGCGAATGAAAAGGCCCGAGGCATGCCCGGGCCCGCTGCGCGCCAGGACGTCGCCCGGCGCAGCCGTGATTCTAAGGGAGCGCGCTGTCGTGCCGGTCTCAGAAACCGGCCTTCTGCATCACGAACAGCAGGATCAGCGCGCCGACCACCGACAGGATCAGGCCCGCCGGGTGCACGATGGCGCCGTCCGCAGGCTTGCTGAAGAGGCGGGCGATGAAGCCGCCGATGAACGAGCCGGCGATGCCGAGGACGCCGGTCATCAGCAGGCCCATGCTCTGCGCGCCCGGCATGATCCAGCGCGCGATGGCGCCGACCACGATGCCGACGATCAACATCCACAACAGGTGAAACACGTTGGGGTCCTCCGGTTCAGGCGCCCGTCGTCGACGGGCTCGGCCTTGCGGACAACTCTAGTGCGACATGCTCGACCGTGGATGCGGGAAAGAACTGAGGCTGCCGCTCAGCCAGCCGCAAGCCTGCGCAGCGCCGCCGGGCTCATCTTGGCGAAGCTCCAGGCCTGGCGCAGCACGGTGGGCGACGACGCCTCCTCGGGCACCAGCAGCAGGCGCGCCTGGCGCACGCGCTCGCCGAGCGCCGTGCTGCCGGTGAGCACCGTGAACGGCACCGCCAGCACCAGCGGCAGGCCGACGGGCATCATCCACAGCAGGGCCGACGAGCCGGTCAGGCTCATGGCGGCGCCGATGGCCGCGACGATCAGGCTGACCGGCGCGAAGCGCTGCGCGGCCTCGCCCCAGCGCACGTCGCTCGCTTCCCGCGGGGGCGACTTCCATTCCAGCTTCCAGCCCGTCATCGCGCCGACGACGAACAGCGTGTGCGCCACCATGCGCAGCGGCGCCAGCAGCATCGCCAGCGTGGCCTCGAGCAGCGCGCTCGCCACCAGCTTCCCGCCGCCGCCGAAGCGGCCGGTCTCGCGGCGCATGAACACGGCCGCGACGCCCAGCAGGCGCGGCAGCACCAGCATCGTCAGCGTGCCGGCCCACAGGCCCGGGATGCCGATCGCCAGGCCGCCTTGCGGCGTGAACAGCACGTTGCCGCCCATCAGCCACAGCATCGCGCCGAGCACCACGTACAGCAGCCACAGCGGCGCCGAGACGTAGGCCATCGCCCCGGTGGCCAGCATGCCGCGGTGCACCGCGTGCAGGCCGGGCTCGGCGATCAGGCGGGCGTTCTGCAGGTTGCCCTGGCACCAGCGGCGGTCGCGCTGCAGTTCGGCCAGCAGGTGCGGCGGCTGCTGCTCGTAGCTGCCGACCAGGTCGCCCACCAGCCACACGTGGTAGCCGGCGCGGCGCATCAGCGCGGCCTCGACGAAGTCGTGCGACAGGATGTGGCCCGAGAACGCGCCCGTGCCGGCCAGCGGCGCCAGGCCGCAGTGCTCCATGAACGGCTTGACGCGGATGATCGCGTTGTGGCCGAAGTAGTGCGCCTCGCCCAGCTGCCAGTACTGCATGCCGGTGGTGAACAGCGCGCCGGTCACGCGGGCGGCGAACTGCTGCGCGCGCGCGTGCAGCGTGGCGTGGCCGACGGCCTGCGGCGCGGTCTGCAGGATGCCGGCGGTCGGATGCCTTTCCATCAGGCGCACGAGCGTCTGCAGGCAGTCGCCGCTCATGACCGAGTCGGCGTCCATCACGACCATGTACTTGTAGTTGGCGCCCCAGCGGCGGCAGAAGTCGGCGACGTTGCCGGCCTTCTTCTTGGTGCGCACGCGGCGCACGCGGTAGTACACGTTGCCGCGGCCAGCCAGCGAGTCGCGCAGGTCGGCGTACGCCGCGCGCTCCTCGGCGATGACGGCCTCGTCCTTGCTGTCGGACAGCACGAACAGGTCGAACGCGTGCAGCGCGCCGCTGCGTTCCAGCGACGCGGCCGTGGCGCGCAGGCCCGCGAACACGGTGGCGACGTCCTCGTGGCAGATCGGCATGATCAGCGCGGTGCGGCCGTCGGCCGGCAGCGGCGCGTCGCCGGCGTCGGCCGCGGAGATCGTGTGCCGGTCCCCCTTGACCAGCACCCAGAAGCCCATCAGCGCCGTGAAGCAGCCCGCGGCCACCCATGCGAACAGCAGCGCGAACAGGCCGATCTGCGCGCCCTGCAGGATCGGGTGCTGCAGCTCGCGCTGGCCGCTGGCCAGCACCATCGCGGCAAACGCGGTGGCGATCAGGATCAACGCGACCAGCACGCGCCGGCGCACGCGCACGGCGCTCTCCCAGGCGAGCGGCCTGGCCGCCAGCGCGGCGGCCTCGGCCGTCAGCGGGTTCTCGGCGCGGCCCAGCACGCCGTTCCAGAAGCCGCTCCACGCGCGCGGCAGCATCGGGCTGCGCACGATGGCGGGCATCGTCGTCGAACGGGGCGAGGTGTTCATCGGGGAGGTATGACGTGAGTCCATGTTTCGCTCAGGATGTCCTTGCCGTGCTGGAGGAACGCGCGCAGCTCGACGGGCTCGTCGGCCTTGCGTTGCTTGAATCGGAGGGCCAGGCGCCAGGTGCCGTTGGCCTC
>DATCRO010000392.1:0-2135 GCA_036569025.1 Burkholderiaceae bacterium | reverse complement strand
CCCGCCGGTACCACCATGACGCTGAAGGCAGGAACAGCAGCAGCAACGCTGCGGCCTGCACCGCCCAGTCGACGACATCGCGCGTCGTCGCCCAGGGAAAGCTCGCGAAGCGTTGCCCCATGTCACCGACCACGACGTAGTCGCCGAGAAAGAACGCGAACTGGACGGCCAGCACGACGCGGGGCCAGGGACGGCGCCACAGCGGCAGCGCCGCGATCGCCAGTTCCAGCACCATCATCGCCAGGCCCGCGACCGAGAACGCATGCTGCCATCGCAGGGACGGACTGGTGAAGCCCAGAAGAAGCGCCGCGGCGATCGGTCCGCCGCTCGCGACCGCGTGGAACACGAGCAGTCCAACCGCCCATCGCACGCACGCCGGAACGCCGTCTCGCAGCGCGGCTTCGTCGATGAGCGCGGCACGCGGCGGCGTCCAGCGCGGGGAGGCCGCCAAGGATCAGACGTCGATGTTGGCGGCGCGCAGCGCATTCAGCTCGATGAAGTTCCGGCGCGGCTCCACCTCGTCGCCCATCAGCATCGTGAACACGTGGTCGGCCTCGATGGCGTCCTCGATCTCCACCTTCAGCAGGCGGCGGACGTTCGGGTCCATCGTCGTCTCCCACAGCTGCTCGGGGTTCATCTCGCCCAGGCCCTTGTAGCGCTGGCGGCCGACGGCGCCTTCGGCCTGGGACATCAGCCAGGCCATGGCGCCGCGGAAGTCGGCGACCTTGCTTTCCTTCTGGCGTTCGCCTTCGCCGCGCTTGACCACCGCCTCGGCGCTGAGCAGGCCCTTGAAGGTGACGCCCGCGGTGCTCAGCGCCTCGTAGTCGGCGCCGTGCACGAACTCCTGCGTGATGACGCTGGCCTTGGTGTTGCCGTGGTGCTGGCGCTCGATGCGCAGCACGTGCTTGTCGGTGCGCTCGTCGAACTGCGCGCTGACCTGCGCGCCGTGCAGCGCGCCGGCCAGGGCGACCGCGCTGGCCTCGGCCTGGGCGGCATCGTCGAGGTTGAGCGTCAGGCCGTCGGCGATGGTGCGCAGCGCCTCGACGTCCATCCAGTTGGACAGGCGATCCATCACGCTGGTGGCCAGCAGGTACTTGCGCGCCAGGTCTTCCAGCGTGCTGCCGGCGATGGCGGGACGGCCCTCGCCGGGCTCGATGGTGGCGCCGTCGAGCGCAACCTTCAGCAGGAACGCGCTCAGCTCGTCGCCGTCCTTGAGGTACTGCTCGTGCTTGCCCTGCTTGACCTTGTACAGCGGCGGCTGCGCGATGTAGATGTGGCCGCGCTCGACGAGCTCGGGCATCTGGCGATAGAAGAACGTCAGCAGCAGCGTGCGGATGTGGGCGCCGTCGACGTCCGCGTCCGTCATGATGATGATGCGGTGGTAGCGCAGCTTGTCCGGGTTGAAGTCGTCGCCGCCCATGCCCTTGCCGATGCCGGTGCCCAGCGCGGTGATCAGCGTGAGGATGGCCTCCGACGACAGCAGCTTCTCGTAGCGCGCCTTCTCCACGTTCAGGATCTTGCCGCGCAGCGGCAGGATGGCCTGGAACTTCCGGTCGCGGCCCTGCTTGGCGGAGCCGCCGGCCGAATCGCCCTCGACGATGTAGATCTCGCACAGCGCGGGATCCTTCTCCTGGCAGTCTGCCAGCTTGCCGGGCAGGCCCATGCCGTCGAGCACGCCCTTGCGGCGCGTCATCTCGCGGGCCTTGCGCGCCGCCTCGCGGGCGCGCGCGGCGTCCACGATCTTGCCGCAGATGATCTTGGCGTCGTTCGGGTTCTCGAGCAGCCAGTCGGTGAGCAGGCGGCTGACGATGTCCTCCACCGGGGCGCGCACCTCGCTGGAGACCAGCTTGTCCTTGGTCTGGCTGGAGAACTTCGGCTCGGGCACCTTGACGCTGACCACGCAGGCCAGCCCTTCGCGCATGTCGTCGCCGGCGATCTCGACCTTGGCCTTCTTGGCCAGCTCGTTGTCGTCGATGTACTTGTTGATGACACGCGTCATCGCGGCGCGCAGGCCGGTCAGGTGGGTGCCGCCGTCGCGCTGCGGGATGTTGTTGGTGAAGCACAGCACCGACTCGTTGAACGAGTCGTTCCACTGCATCGCCACCTCGACGCCGATGTTGGTGTTCTGCTCCGAG
>DATCRO010000391.1:0-2132 GCA_036569025.1 Burkholderiaceae bacterium | reverse complement strand
TCGGCAAGAGCTTGCCGGAGTACATGGTCCCGAGCGCCATCGCCGTGCTGGAGACGCTGCCGCTGAACCCGAGCGGGAAGGTCGACCGCAAGGCGCTGCCGGCGCTGGATCTCAATGCCCACTCCGCGGCCGTCTATGAGGCGCCGCAAGGCGAGGTCGAGACCGCCATCGCATCGATCTGGTCCGAGCTGCTCGGCGTCGACCGTGTCGGCCGGCAGGACAGCTTCTTCGAACTGGGCGGGCATTCGCTGCTCGCGATCCAATTGCAGGCGCGGCTGCGTCAAGCGGGGTGGCCGTCGGAGATGCGGGCGCTGTTCCTCCACCCGCGGCTCGCGGACTTCGCGTCGGCCGTGGCCCAGTCGGCGGAACCGGCCGCCACCGCCACGGACCCCGACGCCAATGCCGCGACCATCCCGGCCGGTTGTGACGCGCTCGAACCCGGCATGCTGCCGCTGGTCGACCTCGACGCCGCCGAGCTGCGGCGCATCGAGGCCGCGATCCCCGGCGGCGCCGCCAACATCC
Organism: Burkholderiaceae bacterium; assembly: GCA_036569025.1. Lineage (GTDB taxonomy): Bacteria > Pseudomonadota > Gammaproteobacteria > Burkholderiales > Burkholderiaceae_C > Scleromatobacter. The sequence continues at coordinate 1,610 of DATCRO010000391.1, read as the reverse complement.
AGGACATCTATCCCCTCGCGCCGCTGCAGGAGGGGATGCTCTTCCACCATCTGATGCAGGAGCAGGGCGATGCCTATGTGATCTCGCTGCTGCTGCGCTTTGACGGCGAGGCGCGGCTGACGCGCTTCATCGACGCCTTGAATCAGGTCATCGCGCGCCACGACATCCTGCGCACCGCCGTCGTGTGGGAGGAGCTGCGCGAGCCGGTGCAGGTCGTCTGCCGCGCGGCGCCGCTGACGCTCGAATGGCTGCCGATCGACGATGCCGACCGCGCAGCGGGCCGGGCGGCCGAGCGGCTGGCGGCCCACGTGGATCGCCGCGCCTTCCGCATCGACGTGCGCCGCGCGCCCATGGTGCGGGCCATCGCGGTCCACGACGCGCCGAGCGGCCAGTGGCTGCTGCAGCTGCCCAGCCATCACCTCGCGCTCGACCACACGGCCGAGAAGCTGATGATCGAGGAGATCGCGCTGATCCTGCAGCAGCGCCATGCCGAACTGCCCCGGCCGGTGCCGTACCGCCGCTACGTCGCACAGGCGCGCGCCGGCATGAGCGCGACCGAGCACGAGGCCTTCTTCCGGCAGCTGCTGGCGGGCGTCGACGAACTGACCGCGCCTTTCGGCCTCGTCGACGCGCGACTGGATGGCAGCGCGAGCGAGGAGTCGCGCCTGACGCTGCCGGCGACGCTCTCGACCGAGTTGCGCGAGCAGGCGCGTCGCCAGGGCGTGAGCGCGGCGACCTTGTTCCACCTCGCCTGGGCGCTGGTGCTGGCGCGCACCGCGGGGCGCGACGACGTGGTCTTCGGGACGGTGCTGTTCGGCCGCATGCAGGGCGGCGAGGAGGCGCATCGTGCGATGGGCATGTTCATCAACACGCTGCCCTTGCGGGTCGAGCTGCGGGGGCGCAGCGTCGCGCAAGGCTTACGAGAGACGCATGAGCGGCTCACCGGCCTGCTGCACCACGAGCACGCGCCGCTGTCGCTGGCCCAGCGCAGCAGCGGGCTGCCGGGGGGAACGCCGCTGTTCTCCAGCCTGGTGAACTATCGGCACAGCGGCCCGCGCCGAGGGGAGGAGGGCGCGGATGCGGTCTGGGAGGGCATCACGCTGGTCGGCGCGAAGGAACGGACCAACTATCCGTTCACGCTGTCGGTCAATGACCGCGGAGAGGTCTTCGAACTGGTGCTGCAGGTCGAGCGCTCGGTGCGCGTGGGGCGGATGCAGGGCTACCTGGAGGCGGCGGTGCGCGGCATCGTCGACGCGCTGGCCGCGGGCGGTCAAGCGCCGCTGCATGCGCTGAACGTGCTGGGGCCGGACGAATCCGCCACCTTGACGCGTTGGAGCGAGGTGCCGGCATCCGCTGACGCAGCCGTGCCGATGCACCGGTTGATCGAGCGCCAGGCGTCGATCGACCCGCAGGCCCCGGCGCTGGTCTTCGGGACGACCACGCTGACGCGCGGAGCGCTCAACGCGCGTGCGAACCGCCTGGCTCATCACCTCATCGCGCTGGGCGTTCGTCCGGACTCGCGCGTGGGTCTGGCCGTCGAGCGCTCGCTGGAGATGATGGTCGGCGTGCTGGCCATTCTCAAAGCCGGCGGCGCCTATGTGCCGCTGGAT
>DATCRO010000390.1:0-5452 GCA_036569025.1 Burkholderiaceae bacterium | reverse complement strand
CTTCTCGGCCGTCCACACCTCCTCGAGGTCGGCGTACTCGCGACCCAGTCGCGCGATCTCCTCCTCGATGAGGCCCAGGCGCTTCTGCGAGGCCTCGTCGGTCTCGCGCCTGACGGCCTCGCGCTCGATCTTGAGCTGGATGATGCGGCGGTCGAGCCGGTCCATCACCTCGGGCTTGGAGTCGATCTCGATCTTGACCTTGGCCGCGGCCTCGTCGATCAGGTCGATCGCCTTGTCCGGCAGGAAGCGGTCGGTGATGTAGCGGTCACTCAATTCGGCCGCGGCCACGATGGCCGGGTCGGTGATCTCCACGCCGTGGTGGACCTCGTACTTCTCCTGCAGGCCGCGCAGGATGGCGATGGTCGCCTCGACGCTGGGCTCGTCGACCAGCACCTTCTGGAAGCGGCGCTCCAGCGCGGCGTCCTTCTCGACGTACTTGCGGTACTCGTCGAGCGTGGTCGCGCCGATGCAGTGCAGCTCGCCGCGCGCGAGCGCCGGCTTGAGCATGTTGCCCGCGTCCATCGCGCCCTCGGCCTTGCCGGCGCCCACCATGGTGTGCAGCTCGTCGATGAACAGGATGATGCGGCCCTCGTCGAGCGCCACTTCCTTGAGCACGGCCTTCAGGCGCTCCTCGAACTCGCCGCGGAACTTGGCGCCGGCCAGCAGGCCCGCCATGTCCAGCACGAGCACGCGCTTGTTCTTCAGCGTCTCGGGCACCTCGCCCGCGACGATGCGCTGGGCCAGGCCCTCGACGATGGCGGTCTTGCCCACGCCGGGCTCGCCGATCAGCACCGGGTTGTTCTTGCTGCGGCGCTGGAGCACCTGGATGGCGCGGCGGATCTCGTCGTCGCGGCCGATGACCGGGTCGAGCTTGCCCGAGCGCGCGCGCTCGGTCAGGTCCAGCGTGTACTTCTTGAGCGCCTCGCGCTGGCCTTCGGCGTCGGCCGAGTCCACGGTGGCGCCGCCGCGCACGGCGTCGATGGCGGCTTCCAGCGCCTTGCGCGTCAGGCCGTGGCCGCGCACGATGCCGCCGATGTCGGTCTTGGCATCGGCCAGCGCCAGCAGGAACATCTCGCTGGCCACGAACTGGTCGCCGCGCTTGCCGGCCTCCTTCTCGGCCTGCTGCAGCAGGTGCACCAGGTCGCGGCTGCCGGACACCTGCCCGCCGCCCTGCACCTGCGGCAGGCCGGCGACCAGGGTGTCCATCGCGGTCCGCAGCGCGGCGGTGTTGGCACCCGCGCGGTCGAGCAGGGACTTCGGGCCGTCCGGCTGCGCCAGCATCGCCGCCAGCACGTGGGCCGGTTCGACGTACGGGTTGTCGCGTGCCACGGCGGCGCTCTGGCCGTCGGCCAGGGCCTGCTGGAACGCGGTCGTCAACTTGTCGAGTCGCATCTTGAAAATCCTCTTGAACTGCGGCACACATGGGTGCGGCTGTCGCATTTTCAAGCGAAGGGCGGCAAGGGCCATGCCGATCCAGCCCCCGCGCGCGGACGCATGGCGCGAGTCTCGCGCATGGCGTGCGAACCTTCAATGCGCGGCGTCAAGGCGACGCCGAACGAGGGGCTGCAGCGGCGCGCCCCGGCTACTCGAGGTCGCCCAGCGTCCGGTAGTGCCCCGCGTGGTAGACCAGGGGCGTGGATGCCGAGCCGCCGATGCGCTCCACCTCGCCGATGAACAGCACATGGTCGCCGGCGGGATGGTGGCTGCGCCGGCGGCATTCGAAGACGGCGACGCAGCCGGCCAGCAGCGGCGCCCCGCCCTGCCCGTCCGTCCATTCGCCGGCGTCGAACTTGGCGCTCGACGGCCGCGCGAAGCGGCGCGACAGCTCGACCTGGTCGGCCGCCAGCACGTTGATCGCGAAGTGGCTGGCGCCGGTGAAGGCGCTGATCGTGGAACTGGACTCGCGCAGCGACCACAACACCAGCGGCGGGTCCAGCGACAGCGCGTTGAAGGAGTTGGCCGTCAGGCCCACCAGCGCGCCGTGCTCGTCGCGGCAGGTGACGATGGTCACGCCCGTGACGAAGCGGCCCAGCGCGCGGCGCAGTTCGTCGGGCACGAGCTCGCTGGCGGCGATCTCGGGCACGGCGGGGTGGGACGTGGGGTCGGTGGGTGCGCTCATCGGAAACGGGACGCTGGAAGAAAGCCGGGGCCTTGCCCGGCAGCAGCCTATTGTCGCAGGGCAACCGACGTGCGCTCGGCGCCGCGCGAGCGTCGCCGTACCTGGCGCCGCGCCGGCGGAGTTCGATGGATCGAGGCGGAGCCAGCCCCCTCGGGCGGCGCCGGCCTCGGTCAGGGCGTGCCCGATGACGCGTTCGCCGACTGGAGCCCCCAGCGCCGCAGCGCCTCGTCATCGGCCACGCGGGCGTCGACCCAGCGCTCGCCGTCGGGCGTCGTCTCCTTCTTCCAGAACGGCGCGTGCGTCTTCAGGTAGTCCATCAGGAACTCGCAGCCCTGAAAGGCCGCGCGCCGGTGCGGCGCGGCCACGGCCACGAGCACGATGCGCTCGCCGGGCAGCAGGCGCCCGACGCGGTGGATGACCAGCGCCGCCTGGAGACCGAAGCGCGCCTGCGCCTCGGCGATCATCGCCTCGATGGCGCGCTCGGTCATGCCGGCGTAGTGCTCGAGCGTCAGCGCGGAGATGTCGTCCTCGCGCGTGTGCCCGCGCACGAGGCCCGTGAAGCTGGCGACGGCGCCGACGTCGGTGCGCCCGCCCTGCAGCGCCGCGAGCTCCGCGCCGACATCGAAGTCGGCCTCCTGGATGCGCACCCGCGACGACGCCACGTCAGCCTCCGGTGACTGGCGGGAAGAACGCGACTTCCGCGCCGTCGCGCAGCGTGGCGGACTCGTCGGCGAGCGCCTGGTCGACGGCCACGCGCACGGCGCGCCCGGGCGCGAGCGCCTGCGCGTGCGCGGGCGACTGCGTGCGCAGCCACGCGCGCAGGGCCGCGGCGGTGGGTTCGGCCTCGGGCGTCCACTCGAGCGGGCCGCCGGCGCCCAGCGTCTCGCGCAGCGAGGCGAAGTACTTGAGCGTGAGCTTCACGGCGCGAGCTCCGCCAGCGACAGGAAGCGCACCAGGTCGCCCGGCTGCACGGCCTGGCCAGGCGCGAGGTCGGCCAGGCCGTCGCCCCAGGCCAGCGAGGTGAGGACGCCGGAGCCCTGGTTGGCGTACAGGTCGAGGCCGCCGGAGGCGTTGCGGCGCACGCGCAGGAACTCGCGGCGCTTGTCGGGGCGCGGCCAGGCGAAGTCGGCCCGCATCGGCACGCCCGCCGGCCAGGCCGCCTCGGCGCCCTGCAGCCGCGCGAGCACCGGCCGCACGAACAGCGTGAACGTGACGTGGCTGGACACCGGGTTGCCCGGCAGGCCGATGAACCAGGTCTCGCCGCCCTGGGCCGCCCCGTTGCGCACGGCGCCGAACGCCAGCGGCTTGCCAGGCTTGATCGCGATCGCCCAGAGGTCAAGCCGGCCCTCGGCGGCCAGCGCCGGCTTGAGGTGGTCTTCCTCGCCGACCGAGACGCCGCCCGAGCTCAGGATCAGGTCGTGCCCGCCGGCGGCCTCGCGCAGCATGGCGCGCGTGGCGTCGAGCTTGTCGGGCACGTTGCCGAGGTCGGTGACGACGCAGCCCTGCCCTCGCAGCAGCGCGCCCAGCATGAAGCGGTTGGAGTTGTAGATGGCGCCGGGCGGCAGCGGCTCGCCCGGCATCACCAGTTCGTCGCCGGTGGAGAACAACGCCACGCGGGGCCGCGCGGCGACCTCCAGCGTGGCCATGCCCACCGTCGCGGCCAGGCCGATGGCGGCCGCATCCATGCGATGCCCGGCGCGCAGCACCACGTGTCCGCGCCGCACGTCCTCGCCCTGGCGGCGGATCGCCGTGCCCGGCGCCGGCACCTCGTTGACGCGCACCGTGCCCAGGCCGGGTCCCGGCACGGCCTCGCAGTGCTCCTGCATCACCACCGCGTCGGCGCCCGCCGGAACCTGCGCGCCGGTGAAGATGCGCGCCGCCGTGCCCGGCTGCAGCGGCTCGCCGGGACGTCCGGCGACGATGCGCTGGCTGACCCGCAGCACGCTGCCGGCGCCCTCTGCGAGATCCGCCACGCGCAGCGCGTAGCCGTCCATCGCGCTGTTGTCCTCGGGCGGCACGTGGACGCTGGAGACGATGTCGCGCGACAGCACGCGGCCCCAGGCCTCGGGCGTGGGGACGGTCTCGCTGCGACCGGTCGGGACGACGGCGGACAGCAGGCGCGCCAGCGCCTCGTCGGCGCTGATCAGCGGGCCGCGGCCGGCAGGTTTGGCGTCGGGTGCGTTCATGGCAGTCAATGATGCAACAGGATGGGAGGGGTCTGGCCTTTCCGAACTCCGCGCCATGGTCACCATCGAAGCCAGCCGGCGGTCGCGGAGAGAGGACAGGCCTGACCCCGGTCTTCGAACGGAGGCCGGGGTCAGGCCTGTCCTCGAACGCGGGGAGAGCCACCGTCATCGGCGACGTCGCGGCGCGATTCGAGGAGAGGCCAGACCCCTTACTGCGCCGGCGCGTTCTTCTCGATGAACGCCTTCACCGCGTCGACGTCCGCCGGCAACTTCGTGAAGCGGCGCGGCCGCGATTCCAGATCCGCCAGCCCCGCGGGTAGCGCGGGCTTGCGGCCCAGCGCCTCCTCGATCGTCTCGGCGAACTTGATCGGCAGCGCCGTCTCCAGCACGATCATCGTCGTGCCCGGCAGCAGGTGCTCGCGCGCCACCTTCAGGCCGTCGGCCGTGTGGGTGTCGATGACGACGCCGAAGCGCGCGTCGGTGTCGCGGATGGTGGCCAGGCGGTCGGCGTGCGTGCTGCGCCCCGAGACGAAGCCGAATTCCGCGATGCGCGCCTTGTCGGCGGCCGACAGCGTGAATGCGCCGTCGCGCTGCAGGCCGGCGCCGAACAGGTCCCGGGTACGCCCGCCGTCGCGGCCCAGCAGGTCGAACACGAAACGCTCGAAGTTGGACGCCTTGGAGATGTCCATCGACGGGCTCGAGGTCTCGTGCGTCTCGGCGCTGCCGCGCACGCGGTAGGTGCCGGTGCGGAAGAACTCGTCGAGCACGTCGTTCTCGTTGGTGGCCACCACGAGCCGCGCGATCGGCAGGCCCATCATGCGTGCGACGTGGCCGGCGCAGACGTTGCCGAAGTTGCCCGACGGCACCGTGAACGCGACCTTCTGGTCGTTGGACGTCGTGGCCTGGAAGTACCCGGCGAAGTAGTAGACGACCTGCGCCAGCAGCCGCGCCCAGTTGATCGAGTTGACGGTGCCGATGCGCCACTTGCGCTTGAACGCGAGGTCGTTCGAGACGGCCTTGACGATGTCCTGGCAGTCGTCGAACACGCCTTCCACGCTCAGGTTGTGGATGTTGGCGTCCTGCAGGCTGAACATCTGCGCCTGCTGGAACGGGCTCATGCGGCCGAACGGGCTCAGCATGAAGACGC
>DATCRO010000389.1:0-5705 GCA_036569025.1 Burkholderiaceae bacterium | reverse complement strand
CGTCGACCAGCACGACTTTCCCCGCGACAAGACCTGCGGCGACGGCCTGATCCCCGACGCGCACCACGCGCTCGCGCGCCTGGGCGTGCACGACGAGGTGATGGCGCTCGCCCGGCGCGCCCGGCACGTGGGCTGCGTCGGTCCGCGCGGGGGGCGCGTCGACGTCCCCGGCGAGCTCGCGGTGCTGCCGCGGCGCATCCTCGACGACATCGTCTGCCGCGCCGCCGTGCGCGCCGGCGCCAGGCTGCGCACGCCGTGGCGCTTCGAGGCCACGCTGGCCGAGGGCGACACCATCGTCGGCGCGCGCCTGAAGCAGGGCGAGACGCTGCGCGAACTGCGCGCCCGGTGGGTGGTGCTGGCTACCGGCGCCGTGCCGCAGGCCCTGCAGGCCGCCGACATGTGCAAGCGCCGCACCCCCAGCGGCATCGCGCTGCGCGGCTACGTGAAGAACGACGCGATGGTCGGCCGCATCAAGGCGCTCGAGGTCGTGTGGCACAAGAGCCTGAGCCCCGGCTACGGCTGGATCTTCCCGGCCCCCGGCGGACGCTTCAACATCGGCGTGGGCATCGCCCACAGCCATCCGGCGCGCGACGGCGAGCCGGCCAGGATGAAGGACGTCAACCTGCGCGACGTCTTCAAGGCCTTCTGCGACCACTACGAGCCGGCGCGCGAGCTGATGCGCACCGGCGCGCTGGAGGGCGACCTGAAGGGCGCCCCGCTGCGCTGCTCGCTGGCCGGCGCGCGCCTGAGCAAGCCGGGCCTGCTCGTCACCGGCGAGGCGGCGGGCAGCACCTACTCCTTCACGGGCGAGGGCATCGGCAAGGCCTACGAGACGGGCCTGCTGGCCGCCGAGGCGCTGGTCGACTGGCCTGGCTTCGCGGAGTCCGGCGTGCCGGCCGGCACCTTTCCCGAGACGCGTACGCGCTACGAGGCCGCGCTCGCCGCGCTGCAGCCGCGCTTCGACCTGTACGAGCGCGCCAACCGCGTCAACGCCCACCCGTGGCTCGCCGACCTGCTGATCTGGCGGGCGCAGAAGAGCGAGCGCCTGCTGCGCCGCATGGCCGGCGTGCTCGAGGAGACCAGCAACCCGGGCAACCTGGTCAGCGCGCGCGGCATCCTGCAGGTGCTCTTTCCCGGCGGCTGAGGCCGGCCGGTCGACACGCATCGAGGAACGACCCGCGCCATTCGCATGACGGCGCGGCGTATGCTTGGGCCATGTGTCAACTGCTCGGCATGAACGCCAACACGCCGACCGACGCGATGTTCAGCTTCACCGGGCTGGCCACGCGCGCGGACGAGCACAAGGACGGCTTCGGCATCGCCTTCTTCGAAGATCGCGGGCTGCGGCTGTTCGTCGACCAGCACAGCGCCCGCAACTCGCCGGTGGCCGAGCTGGTCAAGGGCTACCCGATCCGCAGCGACAACGTCATCGCCCACATCCGCAAGGCGACCCAAGGGCGCATCGCGCTGGAGAACACGCACCCGTTCATGCGCGAGCTGTGGGGCCGCTACTGGGTGTTCGCCCACAACGGCGACCTGAAGGACTTCCGGCCGCGCCTGCACGGCACCTTCCGCCCCGTCGGCGACACCGACAGCGAGCACGTGTTCTGCTGGCTGATGCAGGAGCTGTCCAAGGCGCATGCGGGCGTGCCGGCGATCGACGAGCTGTCGATCACGCTGTCCGAGCTGTTGCCCCAGCTGCACCGGCACGGCACCTTCAACATGCTGCTGTCCAACGGCCAGGCGCTGTGGGCGCATTGCTCGACGCATCTGCACTACGTCGTGCGCGAGCACCCGTTCGGCGCGCCCGTGCTCGCCGACAAGGACCTGATGGTGGATTTCGCGCCCCACACCGGCCCGGGCGACCGCGTGGCCATCGTCGCCACCGAGCCGCTGACCCGCAACGAGACCTGGAAACCGATGGCGCCAGGCCAGCTGATGACGTTCACGGGCGGCGCCGTCGCGACCCGCCAATGCGCGGCCCTGGCCCGATAGGCCGGCGCCGACTCGGGATCGCGGGCCACGGGCCACCCAGGTCGCGACGAGACGTCATCGTGACGGGTGCGTCCGTCTGCGCGGCCGCGCCGTAAGTGCCTGCGTCCCCGGCGCCGGCAGGTCTCGCACGACGGACATAAGATCGCGCCGCCGCCCATCCGACGGCGCCGCCGGATCACGCTTGCACCATGGCACAACGCAATGACCCCCCCGACAACGACGACCTGGCGCGCTGGCTGTCGCGCATCGCCCTCGGCGACCGGCAGGCCTTCGAGCAGCTGTATCGCGCGACGTCCGGCTACCTGATGTCCATCGCGTGGCGCGTGCTGCAGCACCGCGACCTGGCCGAGGAGGTGCTGCAGGACGCGTTCGTCAAGGTGTGGCATGCGGCCGCGATGTACGACGCGCGCCTGGGGTTGCCGATGACGTGGCTGATCAACATCGTGCGCAACCGCGCCATCGACCTGCGCCGCTCGCGTTCGCAGGCGCTGGTCAATTCCCACGGCGACGACGACGCCGAGCGGATCGACGCGACGGCCGCGCCCGGCGCCGGCCCCGAGCAGTGGCTGGACACGGCCATCCAGCGCATCGGCGTGCAGGAATGCATGGGCCAGCTGACGCCGGCGCAGCGCCAGGCGCTGGCCCTCGTGTACTACCAGGGGCTGACGCATGTCGAGGTCGCACAGGCGCTCGAGGCGCCGCTGGGCACCGCCAAGGCCTGGGTGCGGCGCGGGCTCGACTACCTGAGGGCGTGCCTGCAGGGCCGCGGGATGGCCGCGTCATGAACTACCTGCGACCCGAACTCCTGGACGCCCTCGCCCGCGCCCACGCGCTGGGCACGCTGTCGCCCGGCGCGGCGCGGCGCTTCACGCGCGTCGTCGCGGGCTCCGCGGTCGCGGCCAAGGCGGTGGCCGACTGGCAGGGCGTGCTGCAGACCCTGGAACAGGGCGCGCCGCCGGCGCCCCAGCCGCGGCCGCGCGTGTGGGAGGGCGTGCAGCAGCGCCTGTTCGAACGCCACGAGCGCGCCCGCGCGCCGGCCGGCGGCACGCGCGCCGCAGGCCGCGGACTCGCGGGCCGGCTGGGCTGGCCGGTGGGACTCGTGGCCGGCGCGCTGCTCTCCTGGTCGCTGCTCGTGCTGCGCCCGCAGGCCTTCGACATGGAAGCCGCCTCCGGCGCGGCACCGGCCAGCTATGTCGGCGTGCTGCAGGATCCACAGGGCCACCCGCTCCTGGCCACCACCGCGCGGCGCCATGGCCACGTGCTCACCGTGCGGCTGCTGCGGCCCGTCGCGATCGAACCCGGCCACGCGTTGACCGTCTGGGCGTGGAGCGACGCCGACCCGACGCCGCGCCGCGTCGGCAGCTGGACGACCGCCGGATCGACCTCCACCATCGCGCTGCCCGGCCCGGCCGAAGCGCTGCTGGGCAAGATGACGCACCTGGGCCTGAGCGATGAAGCCGACGGCGTCCCCCCGGCGTCCCCGGTGCGCCCGTTCATCGCCGAAGGGGCCTGCGCGAAAGTCTGGTGACAGCTTTGCGCGAATTTTTTTTGCCGACCGTGATCCGTCCGGCGATCGGCACCGTAAGTGCGTGGGATTCCTCGGACGTCCCGTCGAACATCAAATGGAGAGCACCATGCAAGCCATCACCCGCACCCTCACGCTGGCCGCCACGGCCACCCTCCTGGCCCTGGGCGCCGCGCTCGCGCACGCGTCCGACAGCCAGCCCGAAGCCCCGCCCGCGCGCGCGTCCGCCGACAAGCTCGCCCAGGCCCGCGCGTTGATCGCGGCGCGCAACTGGAGCGGCGCGCTCGACGAGCTGCGCCGCGTCAACGACACCGGCAGCGCCGACTGGAACAACCTGATGGGCTTCACGCTGCGCAAGGGCAAGACGCCCGATCTCGCCGGCTCCGAGAAGTACTACGACACGGCGTTGCGCATCGACCCGCACCACCGCAACACGCTGGAATATTCCGGCGAGCTCTACCTGATGAAGGGCGACCTGCCCAAGGCCCAGGCGCGCCTGGCCGCGCTGCAGACCGAATGCGGCGGCTCGTGCGAGCAGCTCACGCAGCTGAAGACGGCGATCGCCGACTACCAGGCGCACGGCAACAAGTTCGTGTCCACCGGCTGGTAAGCCCGCCATCCTCCACTTGCCCAGGAACTTCCCATGAAGATCGCATTCACCCTCGCGCTGGCCGCCGCCCTGGCCACGCCCGCCCTCTCGCACGCCGCCGAGACCACCGTCACGCTCAACCTCGCGCAGGCCGACGGCACCGGCCCCGCCGTGGGCACGGTGCGCCTCGTCGAGACGCGCTACGGCCTCGCCCTGTATCCGTCGCTCACCGGCCTGCCGCCGGGCCTGCACGGCTTCCACGTGCACGAGAACGCGTCCTGCGCGGCCTCGACCAAGGACGGCGTCACCACGCCCGCCGGCGCCGCCGGCGGCCACCTGGATCCGCTGGGCAGCAAGCATCACGGCGAGCCCTGGGGCGACGGCCACCTCGGCGACCTGCCGCCGCTGTACGTGGCGGCCGACGGCAGCGCCGGCAACCCGGTGCTCGCGCCGCGCCTGAAGCTCGCCGATGTCGCGCACCACGCGCTGATGGTGCATGCCGGCGGCGACAACCACTCCGACCATCCCGCCGCGCTCGGCGGCGGCGGCGCGCGGGTGGCCTGCGGCGTCATCGAGGGGCCGGCGCAATGACGGCGCGCACCTTCGGCCTGTTCGCGGCCGCCGCGCTGGTGGCCGGCTGCGCGACGCATCCGGCGCCCCCGCCCGCCATCGCCGCGCCGGCCGACGTGCCCGCGGCGCTGCAACCGGCCGCCGGCCAGGAGCCGTTCCTCGAGCTGCATGCCAGCGGCGTGCAGGTCTACGAATGCGCGGCGCGCGCCGACGTCCCCGCCGCCTGGGCCTGGCAGTTCCGCAGTCCCGAGGCGAGCCTGGCCGACGCGCAGGGCCACGTCGTCGGCCGCCATTTCGCCGGGCCGTCCTGGACGTCGAACGATGGCGCCACGGTGGTGGGCCAGGTCGCGGCCAGCGCGCCGTCGCCCGAGGCCGGGTCGATCCCGTGGCTGCTGCTGACCGTCAAGTCGCGCGACGGCCGCGGCGTGCTGGCCGCCGCCACCAGCGTCCAGCGCCTGGACACCGAGGGCGGCGTCGCGCCGCGCTCGGCGTGCGGCGAGGCCAACGCGCACCAGCTCGAGCGCGTCGGATACGTCGCCACGTACGTGTTCTGGCGCGCTCGGCCCGCGGGCTGACGCGCGGGTCGCCCCGGCGTCGCGGCGGGCCTGGAATCTCCTGGTAAACGAGGATCAGGACTTTCCAGGAGATGGCGCTTTCCGCGGGCGCCGTGTCGCATCAGGACAAGACGTGGCGTGATCTGCGCGGGAAAGATGCGCCCCCATGGCCGCGTCCCTTCCTCCCAAGACCGCCGCGTTCCGCGCCGAGTACCGCGCCGAGGTGCTGCCCGCGCGCTACTCGGGCGCCGCGCACGTCGCGCTCGTTCTGGTGGCCGCCGGCGGGGGCGTCGCCGCCGCGATCGCGTTCGCCGCGGCGCACGGCGCGCGCTGGGCCGACGCCTGGATCGCGCCGCTGACCTTCGTCGTCGCCAACGTCGTCGAGTACGCCGCGCACCGCGGGCCGATGCACCACCGCACCGCCGCGCTCGCGGCGCTGCACACGCGCCATTCGCGCCGCCACCACCGTTTC
>DATCRO010000388.1:0-3829 GCA_036569025.1 Burkholderiaceae bacterium | reverse complement strand
TGCACGCATTGTGCGGGCGCGACGAAGACCTCAGGCCCGTGCGGCGGCCACCAGCTGCTTGAGCGCGTTGGCGAGGTTCATCGGGCGCACCGGCTTGTCGAGCGTGGAGAAGTTCCATTGGGCCGACAGCTCGAGCAGGCTCTTCTCCATCTCGGAGTCGGCCATCAGCGCGCCCGTCACCACGAGGATGGGCACGTGCGCGCGCAGGCCGCGGATCTCCTCGACGATGCTCGCGGCGGTGCCCTCGGCCAGCAGCCAGTCCAGGACGTACGCGTCGAAGCGGCGGTGCGCGATGGCGTCGCGCAGCGCGTCGCTGTCGGCATAGGGCGTGGCCACGATGCCCAGCGGGCGGAAGGCCTCGACCAGCGCGTCGGCGGCGCGCAGGTCGTCCTCCAGCAGCGCCACCTGCAGGTGCGGATGGCTGCGGATCGTCAGCGCCTCGATGGCATGGCGGCGTGCGCCGATGGGCTCGTCGCCATTGACGTGCACTTCCCAGCTGGCGCCCGCGCGGATCGCGACGAGGTCGCTGCTTTCGCCCGGCGCCAGTTCCGGGCCGGGCACCAGCAGCCCGGTGGGCGGCAGGCCGGGCACCCGAAGCAGGGCCGGCACGCCATCGCTGCCGGGATGCGTGAAGCGGGCGAGGTCGTCGCGCGGCAGCAGCAGTTCGTCGGGCGCGCCGAAATGATGGGCGATGGCCCGCAGATCGGTGTGGCTCCACGTCACGTCGCCCTTGAGCCGGCGGTACGACTGCGAGCGGTCGACGTTGATGATGCGCGCGATCTCGGACGCGTGGTTGTGTTCCTTGACCCCGTGCGACAGCAGGAAGCGGCGCACGTTGACGCTGAGCGCGGGCTCGGTGGGCGCGTCGTTGTCGGTGCCGGGGCGGGCTTGCAGCAGGTCTTCCATCGGACTCCATGTCGCCAAGCTAGGGGGAACGGACAGTTTAGACCGGATCACAGCAAAATGCCCACAAACTTCGGATTGATGGGCTGAAACTTGTGTGTCACAGTCACATCACGCCAACATTTTGAACATCATTCGCTGAATTGTTTGTGGCAAATCACAACACGATGGGGTTGGCGAGCTCACCTGGAACACAAGGGGAAAGAATGACGTTGACCGGAGCGGCCAAGGGCCCGAGCGACCAGAAGACGCTCAACGAGGAAATCATCGAAGGCCTGGCGGAAGTCGCGCGCCGCAACCCTCAGCACGCGGTCGAGCTGTTCGGCGTGCCGCTGGGCGTGGCGATGCGCCTGGCCGCGATGCCCGATGCGCAGCTCGACGACCTGGCGACCACGCCCGTCGCGCTGTGGCGCCCCGCGCTCACCGAGCGCCTCGTCCGCCGGCTGCCCGAGCGCCGGCCCATGCTCACGCCCGACCACGAGGTCTACCGCCCGCTGGTCAAGCGCATCAACCGGCTCGCGCTGGCCACCTTCGTGCGCTACGCCGACGACCCCGCCAGCGCCGCGCTCGTGTGCGACATCACCGACCGCGAGGTGATCCGCGCGCTGCAGGAGCTGCCCGCCTTCGCCTTCCTCGAATGGGGCGGCAACCCGGGGGCGCTGCTGGCGGTGCCGCGCCTGTCCGACCCGCTGATCGACCGCCTGCTGCGGCCCGACGACGACGGCGTCGAGCCCAACCTGCGCGGCCTGTTCGCGCTCACGCAGTGCTGCGAGCAGGAGTTCGCGCTCATCCGCCATGCCGTGCAGCAGGAAAGCGCCGCCTATCGCGTGGCCGAACGCACGCCGGTCAACAAGCGCTCGGGCCGGCCGCCGGCCACCTTCCTGATGCCGGGCACGTCCAGCCTGATCCTGGCGATGCTGCGCCACCAGATGCGGCCCACCGAAGTGGAGGACCGCATGCTGGCCACCAGCGACGTGCGCGCCGCGCAGCTGCGCGGCATCGCCGAGACGCTCAACCCCAAGGTCAAGCGCGAGCGCGGCGCGCCGCGCGACCGCACGCGCGACCACCGCGACCTGTGGGGCAGCGCCCATCGCCGCCTCAGCGCCACGGCCATCTTCTGCCTGCAGCGCCGCCTGGTCGACGCCGGCATGGAGGCCTTCGAGGCCATGGTCTGGGCCTACGACTACTACGCGTGCACCTACGACGCCGACTGCGGCGTGTCGCTCAGCCGCATGCTCAAGGATGTCTTCACGCCGATGCGCGAGGGCGCCGACACGCACCTGGGCCACTGCGCCAAGTGCGGCGTGGTGCATCTGGCGCACGAAGAGAAGGTGGGCATCATCGAGTGTCCCGTCTGCGTGCTGGCGCGCTCGGGCAAGTTCGGCCAGCGCCGCGTCCGCGCGGGCGGCGACAAGCCCGAGATGCCGGCCCTGCGCGACTACCGCGGCTGGCCGCAGGCGGCGGCCCGGACGAGCTCCGGCCTGGGGGCGACGCGCGGGTAGGGACGCAGCGCGGCCGGCCGCGCGAGGCCGCTGTTGACGGCGAGCGGCGACGCTGCGGTCTAATCGTGGCATGGCAACCGCTTCTTCCGGCCCCGACGTGACACCCGCGTCCGCGATCCGACTGCTGCTGGTCGACGACCATCCGCTGGTGCGCGATGGCCTGCGCGCGCGGCTCGAAGCCGTGCCCGGGTTCGAGGTGGTCGGCGAGGCGTCCAATGCGCAAGAGGCCCATGCGCAGCTCGGCGTGCTGCAGCCCACGCTCGTGCTGATGGACGTGGGCATGAAGGGCGTCAACGGCATCGACCTCACGTCCGCCCTGCTGGAGCGCGAGCCCGCGTTGCTGGTGCTGATGCTGTCCATGTACGACAACCCCGAGTACGTTCAGCGCGCCATGCAGGCCGGCGCGCGCGGCTACGTGCTCAAGGACTCGCCGGCCAGCGAGATCATCGCGGCCATCGAGGCTGTCGCCGGCGGCGGCACCTTCCTCAGCCCGGCGGTGTCCAGGCGCCTGTTCCGCAACCAGACGCCGCGTCCCATCCTGTCGTCGCGCGAATGCGAGATCTTGGCGGCGCTGGCCCGCGGCCTGTCCAGCAAGCACATTGCCCGCGAGATGGATGTGAGCGTGCGCACGGTGGAGGCGCACCGCCAGAACATCAAGCGCAAGCTGTCGCTCGAAGGGCAGGCGGAGCTGATCAAGTACGCGGTCGAACACGCGGGCAAGCTGGGGTAGGGCGCGCCGCACGCCGGTCCTCCCGTGTCATTTCGCGCGCGCAGTCGCACGATGCCAGCCGGCCACGAAGCCGCCTCGCCGGCGGGATCCTGCGACTGCGCTTCGCCACGCGCAGGATGACGGCTTGGCGCTCCGCGTGCCGCACCGTCGCCGCATCGCGCCCACCCAGTGTCATCCTGCGCGCAGTCGCAGGATCCACGCGTCCAGAAGCGCTTTCTACAAGCAACGCGGCGCCCCCTTCAGGCCTCATAGATCCCGAATCGCGGCAGGATCTTCTTGAACACGGCGAAGCGCTGTTCCTCGGCGGCGTCGTGGAAGCGCTTGTAGTGGCTCGAGAGGAACGCCGGGTTGAACGGGTAGGTGACGGACTCGATGTTGAAGTGCCCGGCCAGCGCCTCCGTATGCTCGGCCCCGGCCTCGAGCAGCTTGGCGCCGATGCGCTGCAGCAGCGATCGCTTCTCGAGCGGGATCGCCTCCAGCTCGCGTTGCGCCGACTGCAGCCAGCTCAGGTAGAACTCGCCGAGCGCGACGTGCTTCCACGAGCCCTTGCCCTTGCCGACGTAGGTCGGCGTCGATGGTCCGAAGCCGAAGTGGTCGGCCGCCAGCGCGGCCAGCCATTGGCGCAGGCGCGCGTCGCCGTCGTCGTCGGTGGCTCCGGTGATGAGCGTCGCGAGCCGGTCGCGCGCGACGGCGT
>DATCRO010000387.1:0-3929 GCA_036569025.1 Burkholderiaceae bacterium | reverse complement strand
TCCTTGAGGTGCGCGAGCGACGAGTAGCCGGTGCCGAAGTCGTCCACCGAGACGCGCATGCCGAGCGCCTTGAGCTGCTGCAGCGTGCGCTTGACGTCGCCCAGGTCGTCCATGAGCATGCGCTCGGTGAGCTCGAGCTCCAGCCACTGGCCCGGCACGCCTTCCTCGCGCAGCACCTGCGCCACCGCGTCGACGAAGCCGTTGGCGCGGAACTGCATGCTCGAGAGGTTGACGGCGATGGGCACGTCGATGAGCCCCTGCGAGCGCCACTGCAGCGCCGCGCGCGCCGCGCTGCGCAGCACCCACTGGCTGATCGGCAGCATCACGCGCTGCTGCTCCGCCAGCGCGATGAACGCGTCGGGGCGCAGCATGCCGCGTTCGGGATGCATCCAGCGGATCAGCGCCTCGATGCCGGCGAGCGCGCCGTCGCGGGCACGCACCTGCGGCTGGAAGTGCAGCACGAACTCCTCGCGCTGCAGCGCCTGCGTGAGCTGGCTCTCGAGCACCAGCGCGTCGTAGGCGGCGCTGGCGACGGCCGGGTCGAAGAACTGGCAGTTGGCGCGGCCGCGCGACTTGGCGATGTACATCGCCGTGTCCGCGTTCTTGATCAGCTCGGTGGGCGTCTGGCCGTCGTGCGGGAACAGGGCGACGCCCACCGACGGCGTCACCGACAGGTCGCGCCCCTCGGCCTCGACCGGCAGCTCGATGGCGCGCAGCAGCTTCTGCGCCACCTGCGCCACGTCGTCGCGGCCCGCGTCGTCCAGCAGCACGATGAACTCGTCGCCGCCGAAGCGGGCGACGACGTCGTTGGTGCGCAGGCTGGCCGAGATGCGCGCGGCCACGGTCTGCAGCAGCTTGTCGCCGATCAGGTGGCCCAGGGAATCGTTGACGCGCTTGAAGTGGTCCAGGTCGACGAACAGCAGCGCCAGGGACTTGCCCGCCGCGCGCGCCAGCTCGATCTGCTGGCCCAGCCGCTCCATGAACGACATGCGGTTCGGCAGGCCTGTGAGCGCGTCGTGGTGGGCCAGGTGGTGGATGCGCGCCTGCGCCGCGTGGCGGTCGCGCAGGTCGCGCACCACGGACATGCGCAGCTTCTCGCCACCGTAGACCAGCGTGCGGCCGATGAGCTCCACTGGGATGCGGCGGCCGTCCTTGCGGATGACGGCGCTCTCGTAGCTGGCGTCCATCCCGCTCGCCAGCACTGCCTGCACATGGGGACGATGGTCGGACGCCACGAAGTCGAGGGCGGGGCGGCCGCGCACCTCGTCCAGCGTGTAGCCCAGCATCTCGCACAGCGGCGGGTTGGCGTCGGTGACGATGCCGTCGCGGTGGAACGCGATGCCCTCGGCGCTGGCCTGCATGAACTTGGCCAGGCGCTCCTCGGACTCGCGCAGCGCCTGCGTGGCCAGGCGGTGGCCGGTGATGTCGGTGACGATGACGAACGCGCCCACCGGCCGGCCCTCGCGCGGCAGGTTGGGCAGCACGTTGACCTCGATCCAGCGCTTGCTGCCGTCCGGCGCCGCCAGTTCGCGCACGTAGGCGACGGCACGGCTCTCGTTGACGACGGTGTCGATCGAGGGCTTGACCTCGCGCGCGGCGGCTTCGCCGATGATCTCGGTGAAGGTCTTGCCGATGATCGACGTCTCGGTCAGGCCGAAGGCCGCCGCATAGCTCTTGTTGGCGAAGCGGCAGCCATAGCCAAGCTCTTCGGAATCGTAATAGGCGATCATCGCCTGCAAGCTGTTCGCGAGCAGGCGGAACGTCTCCAGGCTGCCGTCCCAGGCAGTCACTCCAGCATGATCGGCCATGCAGGATCATAGGCGCGGGCGTGGCGGCGCCGTCACCCCCAGATGGGCGGTGATGTTTTCCCGGGGAATCGCCCGGATGGGGGGATCGCTGCGACGGGGCGCGCGGCGCCCGTGCGCGCGAACGGCGGGTTACGCCTTCGGCCAAGCCGCCCTGCGGCTCATTTGACGAGCAGGGCGTCGATGGGGAGCAGGTCGTTGTTCGTCAGGCTGCCCGCGGCCTGGCGCAGCTTGAGCTGCGACATCAGGTAGTTGTAGCGCGCGCCCGCGGCGTCCTTCTGCGTGGAGTACAGCTGCGACTGCGCGTTGAGCACGTCGAGGTTGACCTTCACGCCCACCTTGTATCCCAGCAGCGTGGCGTCGAGCGCCAGCTTGCTGGACGCCTCGGCGGCCTCGAGCGCCTTGACCTGCGCGGCCTGCGTCTGCGCGGTGACGAAGGCGGTTCGGGTGCCGAGCACGACCTGGTTGTGAGCGCCCTCGGCGTCGGTGCGGGCCTTCTCCTGCAGCGCGGCGGCCTCGCGCACCTGGTTCTGGATCAGGAAGCCGGAGAACAGCGGCACGTTGAGCGTCAACGCGATGCTGCTGGTGTTGCCGTTGCCCGTCAGCGAGCCGCCCGGCGGGGAGATGGAGTCGCGCTGGCGGTTGCGGCCGTAGCTGGCGCTCAGGCCCAGCGTGGGATAGTTGCCGGCCTTGGCCTTGTCCGTGCCCAGTTCCGCCGCTTCGAGGCCCAGCCGGGCCTGCTTGAGCGCCGGGCTGTCGGCTTCGGCCAACGCGACCCAGTCCGAGACCTGGCTGGGCATCACCGGCGGCAGCACCGCAGGCAGGACCAGCGGATGCGGCGTGACGCCGTTGCGGCCGACGAGCTGGTCGAGCTTGACCTTGGCCACCAGCAGATCGTTCTCCGCGGCGATCTGCTGCGAATGGGCCAGGTCGGCGCGCGCCTCGGCCTCGCGCGTGTCGGTGATGGTGGCGTTGCCGACCTCGAAGTTGCGCTTGGCCGACGCGAGCTGCTCGGCGATCGCCTTGCTGTTGCCTTCGACCGAGTGCAGCGCATCGGCGGCGGCCAGGACGTCGAAGTAGGCCTGCGACACGCGCACGATCAGGTCCTGGTCGGCCTGGGCGAGCTGCGACTGGGCCACTTCCTCGAGCTTGGCGGCCTGGTCGATCGCG
Organism: Burkholderiaceae bacterium; assembly: GCA_036569025.1. Lineage (GTDB taxonomy): Bacteria > Pseudomonadota > Gammaproteobacteria > Burkholderiales > Burkholderiaceae_C > Scleromatobacter. The sequence continues at coordinate 954 of DATCRO010000387.1, read as the reverse complement.
ATGTTGTTGGCGCGGTTGTAGATCGTCTGCGAGGCGTTGAAGGTCGCGCCGATGCTCCTGGACGTCTGCTTCTCCGTCGTGGCCACTTCCTCCACGTTGTTCGGGTTCGTCGGCGTCGGGGCGGACACGCCCACGGCGGTCGGCGATGTCTGGCCCTGCCGCTGCGCCTGCACCGCGAGTCCGGCGGTCGGCAGGTGCGTCGAGCGCGACTGCTCCGTGCGGTAGTGCGCCGCATCGGCATTGGCCCGCGCGCCCAGGTACGTGGCGTCGACGCTGCGCGCGGCCTGCACGACTTCGGTCAGGCTCTGGGCCTGGGCACCGGCGGCGCCGAAGGCCAGGAGGAGGGCTCCGACGATCGGCCTGACGGCCGGCGACATCGAGGCAAGACCGGGACGCGTAATGGACATGCGGGATCCTTGGTTGTTCTGGCCGTTTGGCGTTGGGACAGGTTTGTACGGCCTTGCGGGCCGAGATGCACGCTCGATGCGACGACCTGCAGCCGACGCACCCCCTGACGACGTTTTCAGCCGACAGACTGCGGACGGGCCGCGATCGATCGACGGGGCGCAGCGTTCCCCCGGACGGCCGCCAGGGCCTTCCGGTACGCGCTGTCTCTTTCGAGGACTATGGGATCAGAAATGGAACCGCGCGGGTTCCGGGAAGCCGACCAGGCGCGGGGCGTCGAGGTCGAACAGGCTGGTGCGGGTGAACGTGCCGTCGGCGTTGGCCGTGTAGCGCACCGCCGCCATCACCGGCTCGTCGCCCTCGATCGCCACGAGGCGGCCGCCCGGCTTGAGTTGCTTGAGCAGTTCTTCGGGCACCTTGGAGACCGAGCCGGACAGCAGGATCGCGTCGAACGGGCCTTCCGAGGCGTAGCCGTGCGAGCCGTCGGCCTGCACCACGCTGACGTTGGACGCGCCGCTGCGGCGCAGGTTCTCGGTGGCCAGCCTGGCC
>DATCRO010000386.1:0-6194 GCA_036569025.1 Burkholderiaceae bacterium | reverse complement strand
GCTGGCGGGCCTGGGCGCGCTGGGCGTGATGGCGCGCCGCCGCGCCGCGCGCTGACGCGTCTCGTCCCATCGCACGGCCGGCATTCGCCGCGAGGCGGGTGCCGGCCGTTTTCGTTGCGCGACCGGCGCCGCCGATCGTGCCGCCATGACCCTGGGGATCCCGAGGCCCGCCCATGCAGTTCGAATCGCTCGTCACGTTGCTCGAGGCCGGCGGCGCGCGCTTTCGCGTCATCGAGCACCCGGCCGAAGGCCGCTCCGACCTCGTCGCGCAGATCCGCGGCACCGCGCCCGGCCAGGGCGCCAAGGCGATGCTGTGCAGGAGCAAGGACGGCGATCCGGCCTACGCGCTGGTGGTGCTGCCGGGCGATCGCAAGCTGGACTTCAAGCGCGTCGCGCAGGCGCTGGGCATGAAGAAGGCGACGCTGGCCAGCCCCGAGGAGGCGATGGCCACCACCGGTTGCGCGATCGGCGCCATCCCGCCGTTCGTGGACGGCCCGTCGCAGCGACTGGTCGTCGACCCGGCGCTGGTCGAGCAGTTCGCCGAGATCGCGTTCAACGCCGGCCGGCTCGACCGCTCGGTCGTGCTGGACTCGGCCGACTACGTCCGGATCGCGCGTCCGATGCTGGTGCCGGTGAGCGCCTGACCGACCCTGGACGGACGTCCGGCAAGCCGCCGTTCCAAGCACGAAAAAGGGCCGAAACGTCCCCTTCGGAGGGCCCGGAAAAAAGTTTTGTCCACCTGCCCGATTCCGCAGCAGTTCGCTTGACACCCAGTATCCATGCGGGCTGGCGAACACTTCCCAGGACCACTCCCCAGAGTTGTCCACAGTTGCCGTGGATAGTCTGCGGGCCGGATTTCCCTGTCCGATGTCAATCGAAAAAAGTTTGCGTCGCGCTGCCCCATTCCTCAGCAGTTCGCTTGACACCCAGGATCCATGCGGCCTGGCGAGCACTTCCCAAGGCCGCCCCACAGAGTTGTCCACAGTTGCCGTGGACAGATGCCGCACGCCCTCAACTGGGCCGGGAAAACCCTTCTTCTCGACCATTGGCCCGGCCCCTTCAGGCGTACCTTTGGAAACCTGAGAGGGACTCATCATGAACGCCGCCAACAACTCGCCGCTGAAGGCCCACCGCACCCCGGACATGTCGATCGCGTGGGAGGCCCAGCCGTCGCTGCAGCACCTGGTCGTTCGCAAGGACGACGCCGCCGACGTGCCCACCTGGTGCGAGACGATGCCGGTGAGCCTCGATGCGATGAACGCGCCCGTGGTGTACCGCGAGCCGCTGGAAGGCCTGTCGGTGCGCGACATCGACGAGCCCGAGATCTTCAACGTGTTCTTCGGTGACAGCGGCGCCCCGCTGCGCCGCGCGGCCTGACTCAGGCCACGCGCGGATCCAATACGTCGCGCAACGCGTCGCCGATCGCGCTCAGCGAATAGATCAACAGGAACATCGCCGTCACCGTGCCCGCGAGCGGGCCCCAGATGTCGTTCGTGAGATCCTGCGCCGCGCCCGCGATCAGCAGGCCCCAGCTGGCGCCGTCCTGCACGCCCAGCCCGAGCCAGGTCAGGATCACCTCGCCCTTGACCGCCGCCAGCACCACCAGCGTCGTCGTGACGATCGCCACGTGCACGACGTTGGGCAGGATCTCCGAGAACATCACGCGCGCCGCGCCCGCGCCCACGCTGCGCGCGGCCAGCACGTAGTCGCTGCCCTTGTGCCGCAGCACCTCGCCGCGCACCAGCCGCATGATGCCGACCCAGCTGGTGGCCGCGATCGCCACGCACATCGACGTCAGGCCCTTGCCCATCGCGTACGAGATCGCCGTGATCAGCAGGATGTCGGGCACCGACACCACCACCGAGTAGACCCAGTTGACGACCGCGTCGACCCAGCCGCCGAAGTAGCCCGCGGCCAGGCCCAGCGCCGTGCCGAAGGGCACCGCCAGCGCGGTCGTGGCCAGCCCGATCGTGACGGCCGTCTGCGCGCCAGCCAGCACGCGCCACAGCACCGAGCGGCCCAGCAGGTCGGTGCCCAGCAGCGTGGCCAGGTGCCAGCTGGGCGGATCCTGCGCACCGCCGACGGCGGCCTCGGCGTCCGGCAGCACGTGCAGCCAGCCGCAGGCAGCCACCAGCGCGTACAGGGCCACCACGATCAGGCAGCCCCGGATGTGCGGACGCGCCCACAGCGCGGCCAGCGCCTCGCGGGCGGCCGGGCGCGGCGCGGGCGTGGCGGCCACGAGATCGGGCAGCGCGCTCATTGCAGCCGCACCCGCGGGTCCGCGACCGCGTACAGCAGGTCGTTGACGAGGTTGAACACGACCAGCGCCAGCGCGCCCAGCACGGTGACGGCCTTCAGGATCGGCAGGTCGCCGCGCGACAGCGCGTCGATCGTCAGGTTGCCGATGCCCGGGATCGAGAAGAAGCGCTCCATCAGGAACGAGCCCAGGATCAGGAACGGGATCGTCGTGACGTTCTGCGTGATGATGGGGATCCACGCGTTGGGCAGCACGTGGCGCAGCAGCACGCGGCTCTCGCTCGCGCCCTTGGCACGCGCCGTGCGCACCCAGTCGGCGTTCATGTCGGCCAGGAAAAGCGCGCGGTACAGGCGGATGTCGGGCCCCATCAGCAGCAGCAGCTGGATCAGCCACGGCAGGCCCAGGTACTTGACCGCCGACCAGCCGCCCTCGTAGCCGTTGATCGGGAACCAGTCGAGCTTGAACGCCAGCAGGTACTGCAGCGCCAGCACCCACACCAGCGCCGACACGCTCATCGCCGCGATGAACAGCGCGCGCGCGGCCTTGTCGACGACGCCGTCGCGATGGCGTGCGATGAACAGCGCGATGGCGATGTTGACCATGCCGCCGAACAGGAACGGCGGCATCGTCACCGACAGGCTCACGAGCGCGCCGTCCTTCAATTGCGTGCCCAGGTCGTCGCCGGTGACGAAGGACTTGCCGTAGTCGAAGGTGGCGATCTGGCGCAGGAAGTCGAGGAACTGCAGCGGCAGCGGCTTGTCAAGGCCCCACTGGTGGCGCAGGTTGGCCATCGCCTCGGCCGTCGCGTGGTTGCCCAGCGCGGTGCGCACCGGGTCGGGGCCGAAGGTGTCGAACAGCAGGAAGGTCAGCAGCGCGACGCCGAACACGGTCGGCACGGCCTGCAGCAGCCGGCGGACGATGTACGCGCCCATCAGCGGGCCCCCTCGCCCATCACTGCAGGCCCTTGCGCTTGCGTGCCATGTCCACGCTCAGGAACAGGTGCTCCTGGATCAGCAGGTTGCGCTTGAAGTTGCCGACCCAGGCCTGGGTGATGCCGAACTTGAGCGGGTCGAACGTCACGATCAGCGGCACGTCGTCGGCGATCAGCGCATTCATGATGCGCATCTGCGCGAGCCGTTCGGGGCCATTGGCCATGAAGCGCGCGGTCTCGTAGGCCTTGTCGTAGGCCGGGTTCGCGTAGCCCGTCCAGTTGCTGGCCGGCGGCGCGTTGGGGCCGTACAGCAGCTGGTAGAAATCCTCCGCGTCGGGATAGTCGGCCTCCCAGCCGAACGACGCCAGCTGGTAGTTGCCGTTCTCCGCGGCCTTCGTGAACGTGGGCTGGTCCATGAAGACGCCCTTGGCCTGCACGCCGACGGCCGCCAGCTGCGCCTTGAGCAGGTCGAACTCGTTGTGTGCGGCCACGTGCGTCTGGAAGAAGCTGATCGTCAGCGGCGGCAGGCCCTGGCCGTCGGGGTAGCCGGCCTGCGCCAGCAGCTTCCTGGCCTGCGCGAGGTCGTGCGGGCGCGCGACGGCGCCGGTGTCGCGCTCGTTGCCGGGGATGTCCCAGGGCACGAGGCTGCCGAGCGGGCGGCCGCGGCCGTTCCACAGCACGTCGACGATGGCGCGCGCGTCGATCGCGGCCGCCAGCGCCTGGCGCAGCAGCTTGTTGCGACCCAGCACGGGATCGCGCATGTTGACCATCAGGTAGTCGGTCTCGAGGCTGGGCACGGCGTGGATCGCGAACTTGCCCGCGAACTCGGGCGCCAGGCGGAACGTGCCGTCGGGATTGCGCCGCACCATCCTTGCGAAGCTGGCGCGGTCCATCGGCTCCCAGTCCAGGTCGCCGTGCAGGAACTTGAGCGCGGCCGGCTGCTGCTCCTCGATCAGCGGCATCTGCAGTTCGTCGACCAGCGGCAGGCGCTTGCCGGCGTCCTTGAGAAGGCCCGCGGCCGCGTCGCCGGGCTCGCCCGTCGCCGGATAGGTGCGGTAGTAGTTCGGGTTGCGCACCAGCCGGATGACGCCCTTGCGGTCGACCTGCTGCGTGGCCATGAACGGCCCGGTGCCCACCGGGTTGAGCGCGAAGCGATCCTTGTAGGCCTGCACCGCCTCGCGCGGCACGATGGACGTCGGAGACATCGTCAGCGCATACAGGAACAGCGCGTTCGGGTGCGTCAGGCGGATCGTGAACGTGTGGGCGTCGACCTTGCGCAAGCCCGCCACGTCGCGCGAGGTCAGGTCGGCCGACGGGCCGGCCTTGATGGTGGCCGCGCGGTAGTCGTCCAGGCCGACGACCGCGCCCTGCATCGCGAACCAGCTCTTGGTGTTGACGTTGCCGTCGGCGTAGCGCTTGAGCGAGTACAGCACGTCGTCGCTGGTGAGCTCGCGCCCCTTGCCGCCGGGAAAGCACGCGTTGTCGACGAAGCGCACGCCCGGCCGCAGGTGGAAGGTGAGCGTCAGCTGGTCGGGCGACAGCGTGGGCATCGCCTCGAGCAGGTCGGGCTCGAGCTTGTAGGGCCGCTCGAGGTAGGCGTAGGTGACCAGGTGGCTGTAGACCTGGTCGACGACCTGCGTCTCCGTCTGGCCGAAGCCGCGCTGCGGGTCGAGCGTCTCGAAGCGCGAGATGCGCGGCACCGTGAGCACCGACTTGTCCTGCGCGTGCGCGGGTGCCGTGAGCGCGCCCGCGAGCGCCGCGCACGCCAGCACCCGCGCGATGGCCGGTGAGACAAGGCGCATGGTCACGGCCCCTTCCTCTTGGCCGCCATGTCGACGCGCATGAACTGCATCTCGGTGGTGAAGACGTTGCGCTTGTAGTTGGCGACCCAGGGCTGGACCGTGTCCACGCGCAGCGACTCGCGCAGGGGGATCAGCGGCACCTCGTCGCGCACGATGGCGTCCATCGTCCTGAACAGCTCGAAGCGCTTGGGACCGTTGACCATGTAGCGCGAGGCCTCGTAGGCCTTGTCGTAGGCCGCGTTCGCGAACGCGCCGTAGTTCGGGCCGGGCGAGACGTTGCGGCCGTACAGCATCTGGTAGAAGTCCTCCGCGTCGGGGTAGTCGGCGTAGTAGCTGTAGCTGGCCAGCTGGAAGTTGCCGGCGTCCAGCGCCTTGGTGAAGGTGGGCGTGTCGTCGAAGTCGCCCGTCAGCTGCACGCCGATGGCCGCGAGCTGCGCCTTGAAGAAGTCGAACTCGTTGCGGGTGGCCGCGTCGCTGCTCGGAAAGCGCATCGCCAGCGGCGGCAGGCCCTTGCCGTCGGGGAAGCCGGCCTGCGCCAGCAGCTTCCTGGCGAGCGCGACGTCGCGCTTGTGCGGCGGCGCGGCGGTGTCGTGCGCACTGCCCGCGAGCTCCACCGGCACGAGCGTCTGCATCGCGATGCCGCGGCCGTTCCACAGCACGTCGATGTCGGACTGCGGGTCGATCGCCGCGGCGATCGCCTGGCGCAGCGCCTTGTTCCTGCCGAGCACCGGATCGCGCATGTTGACGCTGATGTAGATGGCGTTGCCGCCCGGCTCGCTGGCCAGCGTGAACTTGCCCGCGTAGCCGTCGGCCGGGCGCAGCGTGCCGTCCGGGGCGCGCGCCACCAGCCTGGTGAAGTTCGCGCGATCGAGTTCGCGGCGGTCGAGCTCGCCGCGCAGGAACTTCAGCGCCGCGGGCTGCGGCTCCTCGATCAGGGGCAGCTCCAGGACGTCGACGAACGGGAGCCTGCGGCCGGCGTCCTTGAGCAGCCCCTTGCCGGCGTCGCCCGGCGCGCCGGTGGACGGATACGTCCGGTAGTAACCGGGGTTGCGCACCAGCCGCAGCGTGCCCTTGCGATCGAGCGGCCCGGTCGCCATGAACGGACCGGTGCCCACCGGCGTGACGCTGAGCCGCTCCTTGTACATGCGCACCGCCTCGACGGGCACGATGTCGGTGGACGACAGCGTCAGCGCGTACAGGAACA
>DATCRO010000385.1:0-5007 GCA_036569025.1 Burkholderiaceae bacterium | reverse complement strand
GATCGGCCTCGTGTTCGCCGGCCACGACTGGCTGCCGATGACCGTGCAGCTGAACAACATCATCAACACCACCACCGGCGAGCGGCTCTACAACGTCAACATGGCGGCCACGCTGCTGACGTCGCTGGTGCCGCTGACCGTGTACCTCGTGTCCGGCCGCTGGTTCGTTCGAGGCATCGCCGCCGGCGCGGTAAAGGGCTGAAATGACAGCCCGGCTCGCTCCGCTCCCCGGCCCCGAGGGCCTCAAGCCCGCTCGCTCCGGAGCGGCCGCGCGCTCGCGGGCGTCGAGAAATCCCTGCTTCGCAGGCTACTGAAATGAACGTCTCCATCCAACAACTCGCCGTGCACATGGGCGGCACGCCCGTGCTGGAGAAGCTCGACCTCGACATCGTCGACGGCGAGTTCCTCGTGCTGCTGGGGCCGTCGGGCTGCGGCAAGTCCACGCTGCTGCACGCCATCGCGGGCCTGATCGACGTCGAGGCGGGCGCCGTGCACATCGGCGGGCGCGACGTGACTTGGGCCGATCCGAAGGACCGCGCGATCGGCATGGTGTTCCAGTCGTACGCGCTCTATCCGACGATGAACGTCGAGCGCAACATGTCGTTCGGGCTGCGCGTGGCCGGCACGCCCAAGGCGGAGATCTCGCAGCGCGTGGCGCGCGCCGCCAGGATGCTGCAGCTCGAGCCGCTGCTCTCGCGCAAGCCGGCGCAGCTGTCGGGCGGCCAGCGCCAGCGCGTGGCGATCGGGCGCGCCCTGGTGCGCGAGGCGCAGGTGTTCCTGTTCGACGAGCCGCTGTCCAACCTCGACGCCAAGCTGCGCACCGAGCTGCGGCGCGAGCTCAAGGCCCTGCACCGCGAGCTCGGCGCGACGATGATCTACGTCACGCACGACCAGGTCGAGGCGATGACGCTGGCCACGCGCGTGGCCGTGATGCGCGGCGGCCGCATCCAGCAGGTCGGCACGCCCGGCGAGGTGTATGCACGGCCGGCCAACATGTTCGTGGCGGGCTTCCTGGGTTCGCCGAGCATGAACTTCATCGAGGGCGAGGTGTCGGCCGGTGCCGACGCGCCGGGCGTCGCGGCCATCCTCGGCGTGCGGCCCGAGCACCTCGCGCTGCATCCGGCTGGCGGCGTCCATCCCCAAGCCGAGGTGACCCTCGTCGAGGCGATGGGTGCGCACGAGGTGATCTGGCTGGACATGCAGGGCCAGCGCCTGTCGGCCATCGCGCCGGCCGCCGGCGCGCACCAGATCGGCGACCGCGTGGGCGTGCAGATGGACCTGGATCGCGCAAGCGTGTTCGACCCGGTGTCGCAGGAACGCATCGATCTGCACGCGGGCGCGTTCCGGCACCGCGCCCGCTGATATCGTCTCGGCCATGGCAACGATCAAGGACGTCGCGAAGCTCGCCGGCGTGGGCGTGGGCACCGCCTCGCGCGTCATCAGCGGCAAGGGCTCGTTCTCGGAGGCCGCCGCGGCGCGCGTCGAGGCGGCGGCGCGCCAGCTGGGCTTCCGCCCGAGCGCGATCGCGCGCGCCCTGTCCTTGCAGAGCACCGGCACCATCGGCGTGTTCGTCCCCGACTTCAAGGGCCCGTTCTACGGCCCGCTGCTGGACGCGATCGACGCCGAGCTGCGCCAGCACGACCGCCACATGGTGGCCGCCAACGGCTGCGGCGACGAGGACACCCGCCAGCAGTCGCTCGACGGCGTGCGCTTCCTGATCGAGCGCGAGTGCGACGGCATCATCATGTGCAGCAACGCGCTGCGCGACTCCGACTTCGCGGCGCTGCGCGACGACTTCGCCAACCTGGCCATCGTCAACCGCGACGTCAAGGGCATGAAGGCGCACTGCTTCACCGTCGACCACCGCGCCGCCGGCCGCGCCGCCGCCCAGGCGCTGCTGGCACACGGCCACCGTCGCATCGCGGTCATCACCGGTCCGGCCATCGCCGGCGACAACAAGCAGCGCCTGCAGGGCCTGTTCGACCGCCTCGGCGAGGCCGGCATCGCGGCGGACTCCGTGATGGTGGAGGAGGGCGACTTCAGCGCGCCCTCCGGCTGGGCCGCCTGCGAGCGCCTGGTGGCGCGCAAGCCGAAGATCACCGCGCTGTTCTGCGCCAACGACCAGATGGCCATGGGCGCGATCAGCTTCCTGGGCCACCACGGCATCCGCGTGCCGCAGCAGTGGTCGGTGATGGGCTACGACGACTCGGACGTCGCCGCCTTCCTCTCGCCGCGCCTGACCAGCGTGCGCATCCCGATCGCCGAGATGGCGCTCAACGCCTGCCGCATGCTGATCAACACCCGCTTCGGCACCGACCTGCCGGTCTCGCGCAAGTTCGTGCCCACGGTGGTGATGCGCGACTCGCTGGCCAAGGCGCCCTGAGCGCCACGCGCCTGCCATGGCGCGCGTCGCCGCGCACGGCGCGGCGCGAATGACCTTGGACCTCGGTTTTCAGCAATGGTGAATTCCGGCGGCAGCGCTTTTTCCGCGCCGCGGGTCTTCGTACAGTGGTTCCACGACGACGCGACCCCCCTCCGGCACGGACGCCGCGCGCCTCCCTCAGGACAACCACGAGAAGACCATGATCACCCGACACCTCATCACCTCCGCCACGCTCGCCCTCGCCTTCTTCGGCAGCGGCGCATTCGCCGCCGACGAGGGCTGCCGCACGGTGGCCAACGGCGTGCAGATCTGCGACGTGCACACCGGCCACGAACGCAGCCGCGACGCCGTGGCCGCGGAGATCCACGCGAAGGCCGACACCTCCACCGGCTGCCGCACGAACGCCAACGGCGTGCAGATCTGCGACGTGCCCACCGGTCGCGAACGCAGCCGCGAGGCCGTCGTCGCTGAACTGCACGGCGCCGCCGGCTACACGATCGAGGGCTGCCGCACGGTCGCCAACGGCGTGCAGAAGTGCGACGTGCCGTCGCCGTACACCGCGCGCAACGAGACGGCGATCGCCGCGGCGCACTGAACCCCGCGCGGAGACGCCCCTGACGACCGCTTCCTGACGTCGATGCGGTGACCGACGCCGCGGCGGCGTGCATGAAGTTGAACCCGCCGCCCCACGCTTGCCCGCATCCCGCGGGCGGCGCCGTCAGTGCCGCTGCACCGTCCTGTAGATGCCGCAGCCCAGCACCAGGTCGTCCGTCACCGGCACGATGAAGGAGCGCTTGGGCGCGATCTGGCCGGTGGACGGATTGAGGAAGTCGTAGTCGACCCAGCCGCCGCCCTGCGCGGCCGCGGCCCACACGTCGCGCGTGAGCTGCGTGACGTCGGTGCCCAGGATCTGCGCGCCCGTCTTGCCGACGTTGTGCGGCTTGCCCGCGAACGCGTGGTAGACGAGCCCGCGATCCCACGCGAACACGTACATGTCGCGGTCCGCGAAGCCGCTGGCGGCCTCGGTGATCTCGGCCAGGCTCGCGGTGCCGCGACGCCGGTACAACGCGACGGCCCGGGTCACCAGCGCATGCGCCTCGTCGGCCGTGCCCTGGCGCAGGCGGAAGGTGCCCACGGTGCGCGCGAGCTTGTGCGCGCGCTCGCCCAGGCCGGCCGACGCCGTCGAGGTCTGTTCGACCATCGCCGCGTTCTCCTGCGTGATGCCGTCCAGGCCGTGCAAGGCCTCGGACATCTGCCCCAGGCCGATGCTCTGCTGCTCGGCCGCCAGCGTGATCGCGCGCACGTTGCCCGCGACCTCGCCGATGCCCGAGACGACATTGGCCAGCAGCGCGCCCACCTCGTCGATGCGCGACGTCCCCGAGGCCACGTGCTCGCTGGACGCGGCGATCAGCGCCTTGATCTCGCGCGCCGCGTCGCCGCTGCGCACGGCCAGCGTGCGCACCTCGGCGGCCACGACGGCGAAGCCGCGTCCGCTCTCGCCGGCGCGGGCGGCCTCGACCGCGGCATTGAGCGCGAGGATGTTGGTCTGGAACGCGATGCCGTCGATGACGCCGATGATGTCGTGCACGCGCTGCGCGCTGGCGCGGATCGCGTGCATCGTCTCGACGGCCTCGCGCATGCGGCTGCCGCCCGACTCGGCCATCTCGTGCACGCGGCTCGCGAGCTGTTCGACGGCGCGCGCGTCGAGCGCGTTCTGCTTCACGGAACCGCTGAGGTCCTGCACGCTGGCCGAGGTCTGCTCCAGGCTCGCGGCCTGGCGTTCGGTGCGCTGGGCGAGCTCGGTGGTGCCGGCCGCGAGCGTCTCGCTGGCCTGCGACACGAAGGTCGCCTCGCTGCGGATGTCGGCCACCAGCGCGGACAGGTTCGCGTTCATGTCGTCGAGCGACGCGGCGATGGCGCCGAACTCGGCGCCGCGCACGTCGGCCGCCTGGCGTGACAGGTCGCCGTCCTTCATCGCGTGCACGCTGGCCTGCAGCGGCTGGAGCGATCCGGCGAGCTGGCGCTGCAGCGACAGCGCGAGCGCGACGGCCACGCCGCCGAGCGCCAGGCACACCATCGCGACGGCGGACTGCCCGTCGACCTGCAGCAGCCGCACGCCCGCGCACAGCGCCAGCGCGACGCAGGCGAGCGCCAGCAGCGTGATCCGACGGCGCAACGACGCGCCGGCCTTCGTTCGTTCCATCCCATGTCCTCGTGGCGGCCGCCGGTGCGGCTCCATCCCGTCATTCTGGGCAAGCGGTCGCCCGGGAAAGCGCGCAACAACGGCGGCAACCGGCCGCTATTCCGAGCCATCCATCGATAGCGGCGGCGGGAATGCACCCGATTCCCGGCACTGATCGAGCGGTCGGATTCCACGCGCCTGCCTAGACTGACCCGGCGCGAGAACGCTTCGCGCGGAAGGACCGCCGCATGATCACCCCCAGCCTCAATATCAACCTGCCGTCGGCCAGCACCGCGTCGACGGCGGCCAAGGCCGTCGTCCCGCCCCCCGCCAGCGCCGCGACCGCGGCGCCGGCCCCGCTGCCGAGCGCGCCGCCGGCGCCCAGCGCGACCGTGACGCTGAGCCCGCAGGCACTGGCGGCCAGCCATGCGGCGTCGTTGCC
>DATCRO010000384.1:0-9436 GCA_036569025.1 Burkholderiaceae bacterium | reverse complement strand
GGCGGTCGACCGTCTTCATGATCTCGCCTTCGAGCCTGAGCCGCGCGGCCGGCTCGTCGAGGCCGGTCGCGTCCTTCGCGACGACGAACGCGGTCGCGACCTGCCCCTTCAGCGGATCGGCGACCCCGACCACCGCGCATTCGGCGACGTTCGGATGCATGTTGACCGCCTCCTCGATTTCGCGCGTCCCCAGGCGGTGGCCGGCCACGTTGATGACGTCGTCGGTGCGGCCGAGGATGAAGAAGTAGCCGTCCTTGTCGCGCACCGCCCAGTCGAAGGTGGAGTACACCTGCTGGTTCGGGATGCTGCGCCAGTACGTGTCGACGAAGCGGTCGTCGTCGCCCCAGACCGTCTGCATGCAGCCGGGCGGCAGCGGGTAGCGCAGCGCGAGCACGCCCTTCTGGTCGGCGCCGGCCAGTTCCTCGCCGGTGGCCTCGTCCAGCAGCACGGCGCGGTAGCCGTACACCGCCTTGCCGGGCGAGCCCAGGCGCGTCCGGACGGATTCGACGCCCGAGAGCAGCGTCAGGATCGGCCAGCCGCTCTCGGTCTGCCAGTAGTTGTCGATGACGGGCTTGCCGATCCCCTGGGTGATCCATTCGGCGGTGGGCGCGTCCAGCGGCTCGCCGGCGAGGAACAGCGCGCGCAGCGACGACAGGTCGTGGCGCTTGAGCAGCGCCGGATCCTGCTTCTTGAGCACGCGGATCGCGGTCGGCGACGAGAACATCACCGAGACCTTGTACTTCTCGACCAGCCGCCACCAGATGCCGCCGTCCGGCTGCCCGCCCAGGCCCTGCGTGGGCAGGCCTTCGACCATCAACGTCGTCATGCCGGCGATCAACGGTCCGTAGACGATGTAGCTGTGGCCCACGACCCAGCCGATGTCGCTGGTGCAGAAGTAGGTCTCGCCGGGCCGGCCGTCGAAGATCAGCGCGATCGAGGCCGCCAGCGCGACGGCGTAGCCCCCGGTGTCGCGCTGCACGCCCTTGGGCCGGCCCGTGGTGCCGGAGGTGTAGAGCGTGTAGCTGGTGTGCGTGGCGTCGACCCACGTGCACGGCACCTGCGCGTCGGCGTGGCGCCCGCGCAGCTCGGACCAGGCGACGTCACGGCCGGCGACGCGCTCGCAGGGCGCGAGGCCGCGGTCGACCATCACGACGTGCGCCGGCTTGTGCGTCGACTGCTCGATCGCCGCGTCCAGCAGCGGCTTGTACGGGATCACCTTGCCGCCGCGCGAACCCGCGTCGGCGCTGACGATCACCAGGGGCCGCGCATCGTCGATGCGCGCGGCAAGGCTCGCGCTGGCGAAGCCGCCGAACACCACGGAGTGGATCGCGCCCAGCCGCGCGCAGGCCAGCATCGCGAACGTGGCCTCGGGGATCATCGGCATGTACAGCAGCACGCGGTCGCCCCGGCGCACGCCGAGCTCCTGCAGCGCGGCGGCCATCGTCATCACCTCGCGCAGCAGCTGCGAGGTCGTCCAGGTGCGTTCCTGGTCGACCTCCGTCGAGACCCACGTGAGCGCCGCGCGGTCGGGATCCGCCGCGGCATGGCGGTCGACCGCGTTGTGGCACAGGTTGGTCAGCCCGCCCGGGAACCACTGCACGAACGGCGGGTTCGACGTGTCGCACACGCGATCGAACGGGCGCTGCCAGTCGATGCGGCGGGCCTGTTCGGCCCAGAAGTCGTCGGGCTGTTCGAGCGATTGGCGGATGAGCTCCGCGGCGGTCGGGGCCATGCTGTCTCCGGTGTCAGGTCCTGCCCTCTGCGGCGAAACACGGGGTCAGGTCTTGAATGTTGCGGGGTCAGGTCTTGCGTACCAGCTAACGGTACCGCATCGCGGTCGAAGGTGCACGAATTGCGACTTCCGGGCGTCGCAGCGAAGTCTTCGCGAGCGCACTGCACGATTCAAGACCTGACCCCGCAACATTCAAGACCTGACCCCAACGGGGGCGAGGCAAATGGCAAGACCTGACGCCGAGCCGGACGCTCAGCTTGCCCGCGCCGCGATCGCGTCGGCCAGCCGCAGCGGGTGCGTCACCATCGGGCCGTGGGCGACGCCCGTCCAGGCGAGGTACTCCGCGTCCGGCTTGAGGGCGGCCATGCGCTCGCCGCACAGCGCGGGCGGGGCGGAGACGTCCAGATCGCCCTGGATGATGGTGACCGGCACGTCCAGGCGCGCGAACTCGGCGCGGAAGTCGGCGTGCGCGACCGCATGCTGGAACGCGACGATCGCACGGCGCGACGCGCCCTGCACCATGGCGGCGAGCCAGGCTATGGTGCGACGTGACGCGCCCGGGCAGAACGGCTCGGCGTTGTCCTCGATCCAGCCGTCGAGGTCGTCGCGCAACTGGCGCTCGACCGCCGCGATGGCCGCGGGCGGCACGCCACCGGGGTTGGACTCCGACGCCATCATCGCCGGCAGTGTCGCGCCCACGAACACGAGGCGGCCGACGCGCGAGGCGCCGTGGCGCGCGATCATGCGCAGCACCTCCCCGCCGGCGCCCGAGTGCGCGACGACCGTGCAGGCGCGCAGGTCCAGCGCCGCCATCACGTCGTGCAGGTCGTCGGCCAGCGTGTCGTAGTCCATCGGCCCCGGGTCGCTGGAGCGGCCGTGGCCGCGGCGGTCGAACGAGACGGCGCGCAGGCCGGCCTCGTCCAGCCGCAGCATGACGGTGGCCCACAGGTCGGACGTCATCGCCCAGCCGGGCAGCAGCAGCACCGGGGCGCCGGCACCCCAGTCGCGCACGAACAGGCGGGCGCCCGAGCGCGTGGTGACGAAGTCGTGTTCACGCATGGCCGGCTCCCGCGTCCAGGAAGCCGATGACCTCGACGACGCGGCCGGCGTCGTCGAGCCGCGCGACGTCGGTGCCACCGGCCACCGGCGCGCCGCCGGCCGGGCCCAGCGACCACGAGAAGCGCGCGAACGGCCCGTGCCCGTCGGCCTGGCCGCGCGCCGTGAACACGAGGCCTGGGAACTGCGTGCGGGCCGCGGCGATCATGCGCGCGATGCCGTCATGGCCCTGGCCGGCCATCAGCGGGTCCGCGTAGCGTCCCTGCGGGCTCCACAGCGCGGCGACGAGCGCCTCGCGGCGGCGGTCGTCGGCCTCGTTCCAGGTGGCCAGGTAGCGTTCGGCGATGGCATGCGGGGTGGCGTTCATGTCGGTCTCCTTGAAGTGATCGCGATGCTGCGATGGACGTCATCGTCGCGAGCCGGGTGCGCAGCGTCCATTACCTGCCAGGTCATGGGACGCGTGCCGGCGCGGCGCTATCCTGCGGCCATGACATCGACCGCCCTCTCGTCCCGCGCCGGCGTCGGCGACCTGCTCCGCGACTGGCGCCAGCGCCGCCGCCTCAGCCAGCTCGAGCTCGCCGGCGAGGCGGACATCTCCACGCGCCACCTGAGCTTCATCGAGACCGGCCGTTCGCAGCCCAGCCGCAGCATGCTGCTGCGCCTGGCCGAGCGCCTGGACATGCCGCTGCGTGCGCGCAACGAGATGCTCAACGCCGCCGGCTTCGCCGCGCTCTACGCGGAGCGGCCGCTGGATGCACCGGAGATGTCGGTCGCGCGCCGCACCATCGATGCGGTGCTGGCCGCGCACGCGCCGTTTCCCGCGCTCGCGGTCGATCGCCACTGGACGCTGGTGGCGAGCAACGCCGCGGTGGGCGCGCTGCTGGCCGGGGTGTCGGCCGAGCTGCTGCAGGGCGCCGTCAACGTGCTGCGCCTGAGCCTGCATCCGGACGGCCTCGCGCCGCGCATCGTCAACCTGGCCGAGTGGCGCGCGCACCTGCTCGCACGCCTGCAGCAGCAGGTCGACCGCTCGGGCGACGCGCAGCTCGTCGCGCTGCGTGCGGAGCTCGCGGCCTACCCGTCGCGCGGCGAGGCGCACTCGCACGACCTCGACGCCATCGCCGTGCCCCTGCGCCTGCGCGTGGACGGGCTGGCCGAGCCGCTGTCGCTGATCAGCACGACGACGGTGTTCGGCACGCCGGTGGACGTGACGCTGTCGGAGCTCGCGCTCGAGTGCTTCTATCCGGCCGACGACGCGACGCGGGCGGCCTTGCAGCGCCTCGCGTGATCAGGCCGCGGGGTGCTCGCCGCGCATCGAGAGCCACGCCAGCGCCCACGTCAGCACCGCCACCACCGCGATGCCGATCACCATCGCCCGCGCGCCACCGTCGCTGACCAGGCCCATCAACGCGATGACCAGCGCGCCGGCCACCATCTGGATCGTCCCCATCAACGCCGAGGCGGCGCCGGCGATCTCGCCATGATGGTCGAGCGCCATCACCGACGTCGTCGGGATCACGAGGCCCAGGAAGCCGAAGCCGATCATCAGCACGACGATCAGCGTGGCCAGCTGCGTGGCGCCCGCCAGGTGCAGCGCGGCGCCCGCGACCATCGCCAGCGCGAAGCCGGCCACGGCCACCGTCACCACGCGGCGCAGGCCATGGCGGTGCGTCAGGCGGCCCGTCAGCTGCGAGACGCCGATGAACGACGCCGCGTTGGCCGCGAACGCGAAACCGTATTCGCGCGGTGTCAGGCCGTACTGCTCGATCAGCACGAACGACGAGTTCGACAGGTAGATGAAGAAGGTCGCCACGCCCAGCGAGGCGACGCCGGTCATGCCCATGAAGTGCGGGTCGCGCAGCAGCAGCCAGAACGCGCGCAGCGTGCTGGAGAGGCCGCTGCCGTGGCGCTGCGCGGGCGGCCGCGTCTCCTCCAGCGCGAAAGCCACCAGGGCGAGGCCGAGGAGACCGATGAAGCCCACCGTCCAGAACACGGCCGGCCAGCCGGCGGCCTCGACGATGAAGCTGCCCGCCAGCGGCGCGAGGATCGGGCTCACGCTGAACACGAGCATCAGCAGCGACATCAGCCGCGTGGCCTCCGCGCCGGTGTGCAGGTCCCGCACGACGGCGCGCGTGATCACGTTGGGCGCGCCGCCGCCCAGGCCCTGCACGAAGCGGAACGCGATCAGCGTGCCGATGTCGGGTGCGAGCGCGCAGCCCACGCTGCCGGCCACGAACAGCGCGATGCCGGCGTACAGCGGCGCCTTGCGGCCGAACATGTCCGACGCCGGACCGTACAGCACCTGGCTGAGCGCGAACGACAGGAAGAACACGGTCAGGCTCAGCTGCACCGTGTGCGTGTCGGCCCGCAGCGCGCGGCCGATGGCCGGCAGCGAGGGCAGGTACATGTCGATCGCGAACGGCCCGATGGCCGAGAGCAGGCCCAGCACGAGGGCCAGGCGCAGGAAGGAATGCTTCATGGAACTTCGGGGAAATGGCCGCGAAGTATAGGGACGGCGACAATCCGGCGCAGATGACCGCTCACCGAAACACGCTCGCCGACCTGCGCGCCGGCCGCCTCGCCGGCGCCACGCACCTCGACCTGCGCCACTGCGGCCTGGAGGACTTCCCGCGCGAGATCCTGGACCTGGCCGACACCCTCGTCACGCTGGACCTGTCGTTCAACCGCCTGCGCGCGCTGCCCGACGAACTGCCTCGGCTGCGTGCGCTGCGCACGCTGTTCTGCTCGTCCAACCCGTTCGAGACGCTGCCCGCGGTGCTGGGCCGATGCGAGGGCCTGGACATCGTCGGCTTCAAGGCCAACGCGATCACGCGCGTGCCACCCGGGTCGATCCCGGCGAACCTGCGCTGGCTGATCCTCAGCGACAACCGCATCGACGCGATGCCCGCGACGCTGGGCGACTGCCGCGGCCTGATGAAGCTCGCGCTGGCCGGCAACCGCCTGGCGCGGCTGCCGCAGGGCATCGCGCGCCTCGAACGCCTGGAGCTGCTGCGCCTGTCGGCCAACCGCTTCGAGCGCCCGGAGGACGCGCTGCCCGACGGCCTGCTCGCGCTGCCGCGCCTGACCTGGCTCGCCTTCGCCGGCAACCCGTTCAACGCCGCGCAGGAGGCGCGCGCGCTGGCCGCCACGCCCATCGCGCACATCGCGTGGCACGAGCTGCAGCTGGGCGAGCTGCTGGGCGAGGGCGCCTCGGGCCGCATCTGGTCGGCGCGCTGGCATCCGGCGGGCGGCGGCGACCGCGCCGTGGCTGTCAAGCTGTTCAAGGGCGCGGTGACCAGCGACGGCCTGCCCGGCAGCGAGATGGCGGCGTGCATCGCGGCCGACGTCCACGCGCACGTGATCGGCGTCGAGGGCCGCATCGACGGGCACCCGCAGGGCGCGCAGGGCCTGGTGATGGGCCTGATCCCGCCGCGCTATCGCAGCCTGGCCGGCCCGCCGAGCCTGGCCAGCTGTACGCGCGACGTCTATGCGCCCGACGTGCGCTTCACATCGGCTCAGGCGCAGGCGATCGCGCGCGGCGCGGGCGACGCGCTCGCGCACCTGCACGCGCAAGGCCTGATGCACGGCGACTTCTACGCGCACAACCTGCTGGTCGACGACCAGGCGCACGCGCTGCTGGGCGACTTCGGCGCCGCGTCGTTCCTGCCCGAGGACGACGGCGAGCGCGCCGAGGCGCTCAGGCGCATCGACCGGCGCGCGCTGGACGTGCTGGTGGAGGAGCTGGCGCAGCGCACCGTCGCCTGAGCGTTGCACGCTAGGGCCTGTTCACACTGAATGCGTGCCCGCGCCGGCTGCCTGCGAGGCCCCAGGGCTAGGCGGACGCGACGCGGCGGGCTGGACGCCCGCAAGGAGCGGCCAACGACGCCTGGGGCCTCGCAGGCAGCCGGCCCTGCGGGTGATCCTCCAGAAAGCCCGCCTTCGGCGTTGCGGCCGCTTGCCGTGGCGCCACCACGTCGGCGCGCCCGCGCCTTGAAGGCGGGCTTTCTGGAGGTCACGCGGGCACGCATTCAGTGTGAACAGGCCCTGGTGGTCTGCGCTCGCGACCTGTTCAACGAACTTCCCGATCGCGACACTAGAATCGCCCGCACGAAGGGAGACCGCATGCCGCGTTCGCGTTCGAAGGGACGCCTGGTCGTCCGGATCCTGCTCGCGATCCTCGCGCTGCTGGCATTGCTGGTGGCCGTCGGGATGTGGGAGATGCATCGCAGCCTGCCGCAGGTCGACGGCCAGGCGCGCCTGCCGGGGTTGCGGGCGCCGGTGACGATAGCGCGCGATTCGCTCGGCACGGCCGTCGTCAAGGGCGCGAACCGGCTCGATGTCGCGCGCGGCCTGGGCTACGTGCATGCGCAGGAGCGCTTCTTCGAGATGGACCTGACGCGGCGCTCCGCCGCCGGCGAGCTGGCGGAGCTGTTCGGCGCGGTCGCGCTCGAGCGAGACAGGACGCGCCGCCCGCACCGCATGCGCGCCACGCTCGCCGCGCGTTACGCCACGCTGGACGCGGGCGAGCAGGCCGTGCTGCAGGCCTACGCCGACGGCGTCAACGCGGGCCTCGCCGGCCTGCAGGCGAGACCCTGGCAATACCTGCTGCTGCGCGCCGAGCCGCGGCCCTGGCAGCCGGTGGACTCGCTTCTGGTGGTCGGCGAGATGTTCTGGATGCTGCAGGGCTCGAGCGTCGAAGACGGCCTGGAGCGCGCGCAATTGCGCGAGTGCGTCGGCGACGACGTGTTCGACTGGCTGGAGCCGCGCGGCGGCGCCTGGGACGCGGCGCTCGACGGCTCGGTGCTCGAGCCCGGCGCGATGCCCGGGCCCGACCGGCTCGACCTGCGCAAGCCGCTGCCGCCCTCGGTCGCGTTGGCGACGGCGGCGCGCGCCGACGATGCAGCGTTCCTGGACGACGAGGCACGGCCCGATCCGCACGAGCCGCTGGTCGGCAGCAACAACTGGGCCGTCTCCGGCGCGCGCAGCATCACCGGCGACGCGATGCTGGCCAATGACATGCACCTGGGGCTGGGCGTGCCGGCGATCTGGTTCCGCGCGCAGTTCGAGATCGGCGACGGCCCGGACGCGATCCGCGCCGAGGGCGTCACGTTGCCCGGCGTGCCGGCGATGGTGGCCGGCTCGAACGGCCATGTGGCCTGGGGCTTCACGAATTCGTACGGGCAGTGGTTCGACTGGATCCGGTTGCCGGCGCAACCCGACGCGTCCCGCATGGCGCACGTGTCCGAGACGATCCACGTCAAGGGCGGCGACGACGTGGCCGTCGACGTCGCGCAGTTCGCCGGCCTGCCGGTGCTGGAGAAGGACGGCGTGCACGCATACGCGCTGCGCTGGTCCGCCGACATGGCCGGCGCGTACGACCTCGGGCTGGATCGGATGCTCGGCGCGCGCGACGTTGCCACGGCGCTCGCGATCGGCGCGGGCGCGGGCATCCCGCACCAGAACATGCTGGTCGCGGACGCGCACGGCGACATCGGCTGGACCATCGCCGGCCGCCGGCTCCCGTTCGGCCAGGATCCCGGCGGCGCCGCGGGGGCCGACGGCTTCGGCCGCTTCGTTTCCGGCGCGAGCATCGCTGCCGCGGACGCCCGCGCTCCCCTGCACGGCGTCGCGCCGGTCATCGAGGCGCCCGCCGACGGGCTGCTCTGGACGGCCAATGCGCGCACCTTCGACCAGGCGCAGGCCGCGGGCCCCGTCGCCAGCGGCGTGTCGGCGCGCGTCGCGGGGCTGCGGCCCATCGGCGACGGAGGTTACGACCTCGGCGCGCGCGCCCGGCAGATCCGCGACCGCCTGCGGGCCACGCCCAGGTTCGACGAGCAGTCGCTCGGCGCGATCCAGTTCGACGACGAGGCGCTGTTCCTGCGCCCGTGGTCGGGGCGCATCGCCGGCGTCGCCACCGGCCCGACCGCGCGGCCCGACGTCATCCGGCTGCTCAAGGACTGGAACGGCCGCGCCGACGCCGACCAGGCCGGCTACCGCCTCGTGCGCGAGGTGCGCGGCCGCGTGATGGACGCGCTGTGGACGGCGTGGACGCGCCCGCTGCTGGCGCGGCCGGCGTGCGCGAGGCGCGACTACAAGTGGCACGCGCGCTTCGAGTACGCGGTCGAACAGGCGCTCGACACGCAGCCCGCGCACCTGCTGCCGCCGGGCTTCGCGACCTGGGACGCCTTCCTGCTCGCGCAGGTCGATGCGACCGTGGAATCGATGACGCGCGACGGCGCGCGGCCGCTCGCGCAGGCGACGTGGGGCGAGGCCAACGCGAGCCACATCGGCCATCCGCTGGCGCGCGCGCTGCCGGTGCTGTCGCGCTGGTTGGACATGCCGTCGCATCCGCAGTCGGGCGACGGCAACATGCCGCGCGTGTCGGGGCCTTCGTTCGGGCAGTCCGAGCGCCTCGTCGTCGCGCCGGGCCACGAGGAGCGCGCCACGCTGGCCATGCCTGGCGGCCAGAGCGGCCACCCGATGTCGCCCTACTACGGGGCGGGGCACGCCGACTGGGTCGCGGGCCGGCCCACGCCGCTGCTCGCAGGCCCTGTCCAGCACGTGCTCGGCCTGGCGCCCTGATCATCCGTCCAGTGCGACTTTTCGCGCGGACCCCGGGCCCGCTCGGGTCAAGTTCGGGCGGGGCGGGTC
>DATCRO010000383.1:0-2025 GCA_036569025.1 Burkholderiaceae bacterium | reverse complement strand
CGCATCGGCAGCGCCGCGCAACTGGGCGGCAACGCGCCGGCGGCGGAGCACCCGTGATCGCACTTCGCACCCGTCGCCCCGGCACGGCGATCGCACCGCCGGGTGCACGCCCATCACGGCGACCGATCGCCTCGACGCTCGGCAGGAGATTTGCCCGGCCCAGCCACGCGGCTCGCTTGGTGGCCGCCTTGCCGCAAAGGACTCGACCATGACCTGCCTTGCCCGCCCGCCCTCGCGCCTCGTCGTCATCGCCGCCGCGCTCGTCGCGCTGCTGCCGTCCGTGCAGGCGCGCAACGTCCGCCTGATGGAATCGGTGCCCGACGCGATCCGTGTCACGCGCACCCACGAGATCCTGGGCACCCTCGACCTGCGCTTCGGCGGCGACACCGCGCGCGGCGCCAGCATCGTGCGCCGCGATGTCGTCGTCAAGGGCGTGGGCACCACCAAGGTCAAGGACGTCGGCGACGACGATCGCGTCCGTCCGACCGACCACGACCTGTGCGCCCGGGCGTTCGAGGACGCGATCACGCAGCTGGCGTTCGCGGCCCGTGGCGCGCGCGGCACGGCCATCGTCGGCGTGATCTCGAACTACGAGGGCACGGTCTTCGACGATCCGGTGCACTACGAATGCCACGTCGGCGCGCTCAAGGCCGCCGTGACGCTGCGCGCGCAGATCGCCACCGGCACCGCCGCCCCGACGCCGCCGTCCCAGGTGCCTGTGGTGTCGCCGCCGGCGACGCCGGTCGCGCCGGCGGCCCCCGTGCCCGTGGTCTCGCCGCCCGCGCCGGTGGACGTCGTGCCGCCGCCGCCCCCGGCCACCTTCCAGCCGCTCCCGCCGGCTCCCGCGCCCGCGCCGGCGCCGAACTGACCGACCCCCCATGACCGCCACCCTGCAGATCTCCCGCGACGGCGATGTCGCCCGCGTGTTCCTCAACCGGCCAGACGTGCGCAACGCGTTCAACGACGCCGTGATCGCCGAGCTCGGCGCGGCCTTCACCGGCTTCGCGGCCGACGCCTCGCTGCGAGCGGTCGTGCTGGGCGGCCACGGCAAGGCCTTCTGCGCCGGCGCCGACCTGTCGTGGATGCGCGCGATGGCCGACTACACCTGGGAGCAGAACCGCGCCGACGCGCAGGGCCTGGCCGACATGCTGTACGCCATCTGGTCGTGCCCGGTGCCGGTCATCGGCCGCGTGCACGGCGACTGCTACGCCGGCGGCGTCGGCCTGGCCGCGGTGTGCGACATCCTCGTGGCCGCCGAGGGCGTCAACTTCTGCCTCAGCGAGGCCAGGCTGGGCCTGCTGCCGGCCACGATCGGGCCGTACGTCGTCAAGGCGCTCGGCGAGCAGGCCTCGCGCCGCTACTTCACCACGGCCGAGCGTTTCGACGCCGCGCGCGCCCACGCGCTCGGCTTCGTGCACGAGGTGGTGCCGGCCGACGCGCTCGACGCGAAGGTCGACGAGCTCGTCGCCGCGCTGGCGGCCAACGGCCCGGCCGCCGTGCGCGCGTGCAAGGCGCTGGTGCATGACGTCGCCGGCCGGCCGATCGACGACGCGCTGCGCGCCGAGACCGCCAAGCGCATCGCCGACATCCGCGCGAGCGCCGAGGGCAAGGAAGGCGTGCAGGCGTTCCTCAACAAGCGCAAGCCGTCCTGGCTGGGCGAGTGACCGCCCCGCGACCGCGATGAACAACGACCTCGACACCGCGCACCTCGTCGCGCTCGCCGCCGCGCTCGGCTGGGCGAGCGGCGTGCGCCTGTACCTGGTCATCTTCCTGACCGGCCTGGCCGGCGCGATGGGCTGGGTGACGCTGCCGCCGGGCCTGCACATCCTGCAGTCGCCGGTGGTGCTGGGCGCCAGCGCCATCCTCGCGACGATCGAGTTCGTGGCCGACAAGGTGCCCGCCGTCAATGCGTTCTGGGACGGGCTGCACACGCTGATGCGCGTGCCCGGCGGCGCGGTGCTGGCGGCCGCCGTGTTCGGCGGCGACCAGGCGCAGTGGACGCTCGTGGCGGCGCTGGCCGGCGGC
>DATCRO010000382.1:0-3393 GCA_036569025.1 Burkholderiaceae bacterium | reverse complement strand
CGGCTAACCCGCCCTACGCCCAGCGGTCTCGCACCCTGGCCGCCAGGTCGATCTTCACATCCGGCACGCCCGTCGGCCCCGCCGCGCCTTCGCTCCCTGCCGCCCGCTGCGCCGCCACGCGCTCGAAACACGCCCCCGCCTTGTCCGTGATGAACCGCGACAGCGACGCGTACACGTGCCGGTCGCCCAGCCTGGCCTGCTCCGTCACGAAGAAGCGCTGGGGCACCAGCAGCTCCAGGTGCTGCCTGGCCCTCGTCATGCCCACGTACAGGAGCCGGCGCTCCTCGGCGATCTGCCTGGCGTCGCCCGTGCTCATCTCCGACGGGATGCAGCCATCGACGACGTTGAGGATCTGCACCGCGCCCCACTCCTGGCCCTTGGCCGAGTGGATGGTCGACAGGATCATGTAGTCCTCGTCCAGGTGCGGCGGGCCGGCCTCGTCGCTGGAGACGGCGGGCGGGTCGAGCGTCAGTTCGGTGAGGAAGCGTTCGCGGTTGGCATAGCCGCCGGCGATCTGCGTCAGCTGCGCGAGATCGGCCTGGCGCGCCGGTGCGTCATCGTGCAGGCGCTGCAGCAGCGGGACGTACCAGGCGTTGACGGCCTCCAGGTCGGCCGGCCAGCCGGGGCACGCGCGCAGGCGCTCGTACAGCGCGACGAAGCCCGCCCAGTCCTCGCTCGCGGCGGCGGGCATCGCGTGCGACGCGAGCGCGTCCGCGGGCGCGCCGGACGCGTCCATCGCATCGAGCAGCTTGCGCGCGTTCGCGGGCCCGACGCCGGGCACCAGCTGCGCCACGCGAAAGCCGGCCAGGCGCGAGCGCGGGTTCTCGGCCCAGCGCAGGATGGCCAGCACGTCCTTCACGTGCGTGGACTCCAGGAACTTCAGGCCGCCGAACTTCACGAACGGGATGCGCCGCCGCGTCAGCTCGAGTTCGACCGCCGCCGAGTGATGCGCCGTGCGGAACAGCACCGCCTGTTGCCTGAGCCGGATGCCCTCCTCGCGCCAGGCCAGCACGCGGTCGGCCACCTGGCGCGCCTGCGCGGCCTCGTCGGGCACCGTGACGATGCGCGGCCGCGCCGACGACGGCCGGTCGCTCCACAAGGTCTTGGCGAAGCGCTCGGGCGCCTCGGCGATGACGGCGTTGGAGGCCTCGAGGATGGGTTGCGTCGACCGGTAGTTGCGCTCCAGCGCGATCACGCGCGCGGGCTGCGGGAACTGCTGCGGGAAGTCCAGGATGTTGCGAACCTCGGCGGCGCGGAAGGCGTAGATCGACTGCGCGTCGTCGCCCACCACCGTCAGGCCGCGGCCGTCGGGCTGCAGGCCGCGCAGGATGGCGGCCTGCAGCCGGTTGGTGTCCTGGTACTCGTCGACCAGCACGTGGTCGAAGCGGCCGGCGACGTGGCTCGCGAGCTCGGGCGCCTCCATCAGCGCCTGCCAGTACAGCAGCAGGTCGTCGAAGTCCAGGCTGTGCTGCTGCGCCTTGGCCTGCGCGTACGCCGCGAACAGCTGCCGCAGCTCGGTCTCCCAGCCCAGGCACCACGGGAACGCGTCGCGCAGCACGGCGTCGACGGTGCCCTGGCTGTTGACCACGCGCGAGCAGATCGCCACGCAGGTGCCCTTCTGCGGGAAGCGCAGCTTGGTCGCGGCCAGGCCCTGCGCCTGGCGCACGATGGCCATCAGGTCTTCGGCGTCCGCGCGATCGAGCACCGTGAAATCGACGGGCAGGCCGATCGCGTCGGCATAGTCGCGCAGCAGGCGCGCGCCGATCGCGTGGAAGGTGCCGGCCCAGGGCAGCGCGGGCGGGCGCGTGGTGGCCGGCAGGCCGAGCGCCTGGTGGACGATGCGGCCGGCACGCTGGGTCATCTCGCCGGCGGCGCGGCGCGAGAACGTCAGCAGCAGCAGGCGCGTGGGGTCGGCGCCGCGCTGGATCAGGTGCGCCACGCGCGCGGCCAGCGTCATCGTCTTGCCGCTGCCGGCGCCGGCGATGACCAGCAGCGCGCGGGGGTCGCCGTCGGCGCCATGGCACACGGCCGCGCGTTGCTCGTCGTTCAGGCTCTCGAACGGATCGGCGACGGGCGGCGGAGGGGCGACGGCGGTCATGGGCCGAACTGTACGCCCATACAGACCCTGCCGGTCAGGACAGCCGTCCAGCGCGGTCTGCGGGGCGCCATCCGAAACGGGGATGGCCAGTCCCTGCGCGAGCGGCGCGCCAATGCATCACGCACGCATTCCCACCGATGGGGGACGCCCCCCAAACGGGGGCCGGCGCGGCGCGCCGCGATGGCTAATCTGGCGCCCACTGCTCCAGCGCATCACGAAGAGGTTGTTCATGACGCCGCTCCTCGCCGCCCTGCTCGCCGCCGCCCTGAACCTCGGCTCCGCCGCCGACCCGGACGCGACGGAATCCTCGCTGAACTACAGCATCCAGTTCGACGAGTCGACCGGCAGCGCCGCGCTGTCCTGCGACGGCTCCTCGACGGGCAGCTGCACGTTCTGGTTCGGCGACGGGCACGTCGACAGCGCCCGCGCCGCCGGCTCCGGGACGCTGGCCGTCGGCAGCGCGCCGGCGATCGTGCGCGTCTCGGCGCCGCATGCGGCCTATTGCGTCGGCATCGATGCGGACACGCCGCCCAAGTGGCCCGAGTGCACGCACGGCCCGCTGGGCGGCGCGCTCGATCGCACGGAGACGGTCGACTACCGGCGTCACTGAGCCGGCCGCACCGCCTTGCGCATGAACGCGAGGCGGATCGTCGGCGCGTGCCGGATCTGCTCGACGACCTCGTAGCCGTGGCGCAGGTAGAAGCGCACGTTGCCCACCATGACCATGTTGGTGGTCAGCTCGAAGCGCGCGACATGCGGATGCGCGGCCTCGATCGCCGCCAGCAGCCGCGCGCCCAGGCCCTGTCCCTGCTGGTCCTGCGCGACGACCAGCACGCGGATCAGGCAGGTGTCGCCGGTGGTGACGCCGCGGATCGCGCCGACCAGCCGGTCGCCGTCCATCGCCTTGAGTACGGTCGCCTCGCGGATGTGCGTCTCGATGCCGGCCACCGTCTCCTGCAGCGGCGGGATCTCCCACGATCCGCACGCGCGCGCCTCGGCCTCGAAGGCGACCTTCTGCAGCGCCAGCATCGCCGGCGCGTCCTCGACGCGGGCGGGGACGATCGTCGGGGGCGTCATGGGGTCTGCAGTTGCGCGAGCTGTTCCAGCGTCGGGAAGCCGTCGGCCGGCAGGTCGCGGCTGCGCTGCCAGGCGCGCAGGGCCTGGCGCGTGGCCGGCCCCATCTGGCCGTCGACGTCGCCGGCGTTCAGGCCACGGGCGTTGAGCGCCTGCTGCAGCGCCTTGAGCTGCTCGCGCAGCTGGATCACCTCCGCGTCCTGCGCCTGCGCAGGCAGCGC
>DATCRO010000381.1:0-6258 GCA_036569025.1 Burkholderiaceae bacterium | reverse complement strand
GGTCTGCTGCACCTTCATGCCGGCGGCCTCCAGCGCGCCGCGCAGCTCGTGCAGGAACGCGGCCTGGCGCGGCAGGCTCTTGAGGTCGTAGGACGGCTTGTCGAGGCGGTCGGCGTCGTCGAACGGCAGCCAGCGGCCGTCCTGCCTCTTGAGCAGGAAGAATTCCGGCTCGATCCCCACCTGCAGCGTCCAGCCGCGCTGCGCCAGGCGCGCGGTGGCTCGGCGCAGCACCTGGCGCGGGCAGTGGTCGAACGGCGCGCCGGCGACGAAGCCGTCGCAGGCGACGCGCGCGACGCCGGGCATCCACGGCAGCACGGTCAGCGTGCGCAGGTCGGCGCGCGCGTAGTACTCGCTGCGCGGGCCGGTGCGGGGCAGGGCGGTGCCCCAGATCGACGGGCCCGCGAAGCCGGCGCCGTCACGCACGAGCGTGGGCAGCTGGTGCAGCGGCACCCACTTGCCCTTGGGCGTGCCGTGCAGGTCGACGAACTGCGCGAGCAGGGTGTGGACGCCTTGCTGGCGCAAGGTGGATTGCAGCGTGGCCAGCTCGTCGTGGGAGGGGGTCGTCGTCATGGAGCTACTCGTTTTGCGCGCAGGAACCAGCCGGCCGCAGGCCAGCCAGGAAGAGGAAAGCGAGGGACGCACCCGAGCCGATCCGCGCTCCCCCTCGGCGGGGCAGCGACCGGCCGGAGCGTCTGGGAGCCGTCAGTCCTTGCCGTCGATCCGGATCCAGGTCGTCTTCAGCTCGGTGTACTTGTCGAACGCGTGCAGCGACTTGTCGCGCCCGTTGCCGCTCTGCTTGTAGCCGCCGAACGGCACGGTGATGTCGTCCTCGTCGTACGAGTTGACGTGCACGGTGCCCGCGCGCAGCGCGCGGGCGACGCGGTGGGCGCGGTTGATGTTGTCGCTCCAGCAACTGGCCTGCAGGCCGTAGCTGGAGTTGTTGGCCAGCGCGATCGCCTCGTCCTCGGTCTTGAAGCGCAGCACCGACATCACCGGCCCGAAGATCTCTTCCTGCGCGATCTTCATGTCGTTGGTGACGTTGTCGAACACGGTGGGTTCGACGTAGTAGCCGCCGGTCTCCGCGCGCGCCTGCCTGCCGCCGCTGACGATGCGCGCGCCCTGCGCGCTGCCCGACTCGATGTAGCCGAGCACGGTGCGCAACTGCGTGTCGTCGACCAGTGCGCCCATCTCCGTCCTGGCGTCCAGCGGATCGGCCGGCGCGTACTTGGGCGCCTCGGTGCGCAGCGTTGCGACGAACTCGTCGGCGATACGCTCGTGCACGAGCACGCGCGACGGCGCGTTGCAGGACTCGCCCTGGTTGAAGAACATGCCGCCGACCACCGTCCTGGCGGCACGCGCGACGTCGGCGAAGTCGTCGAACACGACGAACGCCGACTTGCCGCCCAGCTCGTTGTAGACGCGCTTCAGGTTGGACTTGCCCGCGTACTCGTACATGCGGCGGCCCACGCGCGTGGAGCCGGTGAAGCCGATCGCGTCGACCTCCATGTGCAGCGCCAGCGCCTCGCCGGCCTCGTGGCCGTAGCCCGGCACCACGTTGAACACGCCCGGCGGCAGGCCGGCCTCGAGCGCGAGCTCGGCCATGCGCAGCGCGGTCAGCGGGCTCTTCTCGCTGGGCTTGAGGACGACCGAGTTGCCGGCGGCCAGCGCCGGACCCAGCTTCCAGGCGGCCATGATCATCGGGTAGTTCCAGGGCACGATCACGCCGATCACGCCCATGGGCTCGCGCGTGACGAGCGCGAGCGCGCTCGACGCGGTGGGCGCGATCTCGTCGTAGATCTTGTCGACCGCCTCGGCGTACCACGCGATGCAGCGCGCGGCCGCGGGCACGTCCACGGCCAGCGAGTACTGGATGGGCTTGCCCATGTCCAGCGTCTCGAGCAGCGCCAGTTCCTCCCTGGCGCCGAGGATGAGCTCGGCGAAGCGCTGCAGCACCTTCTTGCGCTGCGCGGGCGCCTTGCCGGCCCAGCGGCCGTCCTCGAACGCGGCGCGCGCCGAGCGCACGGCCGCGTCGACGTCCGCCGCCACGCCACGCGCGATCGGACCCAGCAGGCGTGCGTCGATGGGGGAGTGCTTGGCGAAGGTCTCGCCGGTCTGCGTGGCGACGCGCTTGCCGTCGACCAGCATGCGGCCGTCGATCTTGAGCGCGGTGGCGCGCTCGGACCAGTTGAGGGTGGTGCTCATGAGAAGTCTCCTGTCGAAATCGACGGGGCCGGCTCGTGGCCGGCCCCGTGGTGGGTCGGGTAGGGTGGTCGACCCGGGGGGCTCAGCCAGTCTAGAAGCTCACGACCATCGTGGTTCCCAGCAGGGAGTTGTTCTTGCGGAAGGTGCCGGTCTTGACGTCCAGGAACACGGCCTGGTTCGCCATGTCGAGGCGGTACTCGGCCTTGATGGTCGTGTTGGCGGTCAGCAGGTAGTTGAAGCCCATCGCGAGGGCCGCCCGGTTGGCGCCCTTGCAGTCCGCGCCCAGCGTGCAGTTGGGCGAGACGCCGAAACCGTTGCGGGTGTCGCCGAGCGCGCCCTGGCCGTCGTAGTAGCCGGTGTAGCCGAGCAGGCCGCCGCCGTTCCTGGCATCGTTGATGTAGTCGGCACGGACGACGCCTTCCAAGCGCGGCTCGAACTTGTACGCGGCCAGGCCCGACAGGCCCCACCACTGCGCGTCGCGGGCATTGCCGTCGGCGTCGGGCGTGATGGCCGCACCCTTCTGCTTGCCGAAGCCGACCTGGCCTTGCAGCGTCAGGTCGCCGCGGATGAAGTACGCGTCGGCCTCGAACAGGTGCAGCATCGTGTTCTGCGACGCGTTGCCGATCACGCCGGTGTCGTAGTTGAAGTTGTGCACCTTGCCCTCGACGCCGGCCAGGCCCCAGCCCGAGAACTCGCCCTTGGAGTAGTCGACGCGGTAGGCCAGCACCGGGGACATCTGCTTGGGCTGGTTCATCGCCGTGTTGAAGTTCGCGACGAGCGCCTTGACGTCCCACTTGCCGCGGATGATCTCGCCGCCGATGCCCGTGTAGGTGGTCGGCTCGGTGAAGTCCAGCAGCATGCCGCGCGTGACCAGCTTGGTCGTGGTGGGCTGGATGTACTCGTAGCCCGACCAGTCGGGGATCTGGCCGCCGATCAGGCGCGTCTGCAGGTCCCCGAGCGGGATCGAGAACGAGGCCTCGTGCACGATGGACATGCCGCCCGGGTCGGCCACGGTGCCGGCGCCGCGCTGCGGCATCAGCGTCAGGCGCCACTTGGTGCCGCCCTCGAGCTCCTTCTGGAAGTCGAGCTGCACGGTACCGAAGTAGGAGTCGTCGTAGTTGTAGCCGTCCTCGGAGACCGGGCTCAGGAACTGGAAGCCGGCGCGGTTCTGGTCCTTGTTCCAGATGAACGTCGGGTCCATGTAGCCGCTGATCTTCAGGTCCTTGTAGCCATGCGACTCGTTCGCGTCCTCCAGCGCCTCGGTCTTGACGACCAGCTTGTTGAAGTCGGCGGCCTGTTCGGGCGTCATGCCCCACTGGGCCTGCTGGCCGTCGGCGGGCGCCTCGGGCACGGCGGCCAGCTTCTTCTCGAGTTCGGCGATGCGGGCCTTCAGCGCGGCGAGCTCCTTGAGCACCTCCGCGTTGGTCTGGGCCGAGGCGGGCGTGGCGGCGCCGAACGCGAGGGTGATCGCGCAGGCGAGGGCGGTGGGACGCAAGGATTTCATCGACTACTCCTCAAGTGTGTTTTTGGAACGTCTGCAGGAATCGATTCAGGAATCGTCACGCTGGGCGGCGCTGATCTCGGCGGCGCGGCGGCGCTCGGCGCGGGCAACCCAGATGCTGGCGGCGGCCACGCAGATGGCCACGACGACGATCATCACGGTGGCCACGGCGTTGACGCTGGGATCCAGCCCCAGGCGGGCGCGCGAGAAGATCACCAGCGGCATCGTGGTCGCGCCGGGCCCGCTCAGGAACGCCGAGGACACGACGTCGTCGAGCGACAGGCTGAACGTGAGCAGCCAGGCCGAGATCAGCGACTGCGTGATCATCGGAAACGTGACGAGCCGGAAGACCTGCCACGGCCGCGCGCCCAGGTCCATCGCGGCCTCCTCGAGCTGCGGGTTCAGGTCCTGCAGGCGCGCCTGCACCACGACCGCCGCGTACGACATGCCGATCATCAGGTGGCCCAGCCAGATCGTGAAGAAGCCGCGCTCCGGGAAGCCGATGAGGCGCTGGATCGCCACCATCATCAGCAGCAGCGACAGGCCCTGGATCACCTCGGGCATCACCAGCGGGGCGTTGACCATGCCGCTGAAGAAGGTGCGGCCGCGGAAGCGCTTGTACTTGACCAGCGTGAACGCCGCCATCGTGCCCAGGATCACCGAGCCGGTGGCCGAGGTCACGGCGATCTTGAGCGACAGCCACAGGCCGTTGATGATCTCGGTGTCGTCCGCCAGCTTGCGGTACCACTCGAGCGAGAAGCCGCCCCAGTGCGACGCCAGCCGCGAATGGTTGAACGAGAACACCATCAACGCGACCATCGGCAGGTACAGGAACAGGAAGCCCCCGACCAGCCAGGCGCGGCCGAAGCCCTTGGCGAACTTCGTGCCGAACAAAGCGCGGTTCCTCATGACTGCCCCCCGTCCCGCGAGTACGCGGTCCGACCCCCCGAGGGGGCGCGGCCTTGCTTGGGGCGGCCCGGCGCGGCGTCCGCTTCTGAAATGACTGGCGTCCGATTGTTCATTTGCGCGCCTCCTGCGCCTCGGCCTGGTACTTGTTGAAATAGGCCAGCGGAACCACGATCAGCAGCACGAGCACCACGGCGACGGCGGCGGCCATCGGCGGATCGTTGTTGTTGAAGTTCTCGTCCCAGATGACGCGGCCGATCATCAGCGTGGACGGGCCGCCTAGCAGGTCGGGCGTGACGTACTCGCCGACGCAGGGGATGAACACGAGCATCGAGCCGGCGATGATGCCGGCCTTGGACAGCGGCACCGTCACGCGCCAGAACGCGACCCACGGCGTGGCGCCGAGGTCGGACGCGGCCTCGAGCAGGCGCAGGTCCATCTTCGACAGGTTCGCGTACAGCGGCAGGATCATGAACGGCAGGTACGTGTACGTCATGCCGATGATCAGCGAGAACGTGGTGTGCATCAGTTGCCCGGGCACCTCGATCACGCCCATCATCACGAGCAGCCTGTCCAAGTGCGTCCACGCGATGATGTTGGCCACCCAGCCGCCGTCGTCCAGCAGGCCCTTCCAGGCATACACGCGCAGCAGGAACGACGTCCAGAACGGCAGCATCACCAGCATCAGCAGCGTGGGCTGCAGCGACGCCTTGGCGCGCGCCATGAAGTAGGCGAACGGGTAGCCGATCAGCAGGCAGAAACACGTCGTGACGAACGCGTACTTGATGCTGGCCCAGTACGCGTACAGGTACAGCGTGTCCTGGGTCGGCCACAGGCGCTGGTAGTTGGTGTACTTCATCACCAGCCTGAGCGCGCCGTCGGAGACGCTGGAGATGTCCTCCGCGCGGATCGCGCCCATCTCGGAGACCGAGTAGTTGGCGACGATCAGGAACGGCGCGAGGAAGAACAGCAGCAGCCAGAAATACGGCACGCCGATGACCGCCGTGCGGCCGCGCCACCACGAGGGGCGCCAGCCGGCCTTCTTGTTGTCGGAAGCTTCCATGTCGTGCGCCCCCTTACTGCGTCAGCACGACGTGGGCCTGCGGCGACCAGGTCGCCCACACGACGTCGCCCCAGGTGAGCGCGCTGTCGCTGTGGCGCTCGGTGTTGGCCATGCTCACGGCCAGCACCTTGCCGCTGGCCAGCTTCACGCGGAACACCGTGGACGAGCCGAAGTACGACAGTTCCTCGATCTTGCCGCCCACGCAGTTGTACGGGTCGGTCGGCTTCTCGCGCTGCAGCGTGATCTTCTCGGGGCGCAGTGCCACGGTGACCGGCATGCCCACGGTGCCGGTGATGCCGTGGCCGACGTAGTGCTTGCAGTCGGCGCAGTCGATGATGACGTGGTCGGCCTCGTCGACGGCCACCGTGCCGTCCATCAGGTTGACGTTGCCGATGAAGTCGGCCACGAAGCGGGTGGCCGGCGTCTCGTAGATCTCCGACGGCGTGCCCACCTGCAGGAAGCGGCCCTCGCTCATCACCGCGATGCGCGAGGCCATCGTCATCGCCTCCTCCTGGTCGTGGGTGACCATCACGCAGGTCACGCCCACCGACTCGATGATGTTGACCAGCTCGATCTGCGTCTCCTC
>DATCRO010000380.1:0-4854 GCA_036569025.1 Burkholderiaceae bacterium | reverse complement strand
CGCCACCGCCGCCACGACGATCAGGACCAGCAGCGGGATCAGCAGCAGGAGCAGCAGTGCGAGCAGGCCGGCGCCGACCGCCAGCAGTGCGCCGCCCGCGTCGCTCAGGCCGTTGATCGTGATGCCGTCGGCGCCGTCGTCGGCGACGACGATGTGCAGCGGCGAGAAGTCGCCGTGGCCGACGCCGATCCACACGCACAGCACGACGCCGAGGAAGGCCAGCACGCTCAGTCCCAGCCACCAGCGGAAGACGCGCGCCCAGCCGCTGGGGCGCGGCCGGTAGGGCACCGGCGCGGCGGCCACGGCCGGGACGGCGGGCGTGGCGACGGGAGCGGACGCGGCCATGCCGGCGGGGCGGTCGTCGGGTTCGGGCGCGTGGTCGAGGGGGTCGATGGAATCGGTCATGCCTTGGCTCCTTCGTCGCTTTCGGTGTGGGTGGTGTAGGGCACGGTGATGGTCACGATCGTGCCGCCGACCGGGTTGTTGGCGATCGTCAGCGAGGCCTTCGGGCCATACAGCAGTGCCAGGCGTTCGCGGATGTTGGCGAGGCCGACGCCGGTGCCGTGCGTCGAGCCCTGGGCGGCGGCCTCGAAGCCGAGGCCGGTGTCGCAGACGGTGACTGCCAGCTTGCCGTGGCGGATCTCGGCCTTGACCGACAGGTGGCCGCCCTCGGCCTTGGGCTCCAGGCCGTGCTTGATCGAGTTCTCCACGAGCGTCTGGATCATCATCGGCGGGAACTCGGCCGACAGCAGGCCGTCGGGCACGTCGATCTCCGTGGTCAGGCGCTCTTCCATGCGCACCTTCAGGATCTCGAGGTAGGGCCGCACGACGGCCAGCTCGAGATCCAGCGGACGCAGGCCGGAGTCGGTGGAGCGCATCGACGGCATGCTCGCGCGCAGCAGCGAGATCAGGTTGCGCTGCATCTGGCTGGCGCGCTTGGGGTCGAACTCGATCAGGTGGTCGATGGAGGCCAGCGTGTTGAACAGGAAGTGCGGCTCGACCTGCGCCTGCATCATGGCCATGCGCGCTTCCAGCACCTGGCGGCGCAGCGACTCGGCCTCGGCCGTCTCGGTGGCCTCGGCGGCCTTCACCTCGGCCTGCATGCGGCCCTTGTACGTGATCTTGATCA
Organism: Burkholderiaceae bacterium; assembly: GCA_036569025.1. GTDB lineage: Bacteria > Pseudomonadota > Gammaproteobacteria > Burkholderiales > Burkholderiaceae_C > Scleromatobacter. The sequence goes on along the minus strand of DATCRO010000380.1, from coordinate 3,725 downwards.
GCATCGACCCCAGGATCCACCACACGGCCAGCATCGACAGCGGCACCGTGTTGATCGTGCGCGCATGCATCGTGCGGTGCTTGTTGTCGGACGAGTCGCCGTCGTCGTCCTCGTCGTCGTGCTGGCGCGCCTTGTCGGCCTGCTCGGTCGCGCGGTCGGCGGCTTCCTGTTCGGCGGCCCGGCGCTTCTCCGCGTCGTCCTGGATCTGCTCGACGATCGCCGAGCGCGCCTGCTCGATGGCGTCGCGCACTTCCTCGGCGGTGGCCTGGGTCGGCACGTCGATGCGCACGTGCTGGCCGCCGACGACCATGTCGACCGCGGCCTGCGACGCCGCGGCGGTCGCCGCCGGCGCGGCCGAACTCGCCTGGGCCGCGGCGCTCGCCGCGACGCCGCCGAGCCTGGCGGCCCGGGCGGCCTCGGCCGCGGCCTTCTGCGTCATCGCTTCGGCCAGGGCCATGTCGCGGCGGGCGGCCGCCTCGAGCTTGGCGGCCTCGGCGCGCTCCCTGGCCGTGGTGGCGCCCGCCTTGGCGGCGGTGGCCGCTTCCAGGGCCTTGGCGGCCTGCACGGCGCTGGCGGCGGCGGACGCGGCCTTCGCGTTGGCGGCGGCCTCGTCGGCGCCGTCGTCGCTGCTGATGTGGATGCCGTCGCTGGTGAACGTGATGTTCACGCCCTTGTTCTTGACGGTGTGGTCCTTGCCGTTGACGACGATGCCGGGCAGCTTGATGTCCACGCTCTTGGAATCGTCCGGCTTGGGCGACGGGGCGGGCGTGGGGCTCGGCGGAGCTTGCGGCTTCTCGGGCTTTTCGGGCGGTTCCACCTTCTCGGGGTGCTCCGGCTGTTCCGGCTGGGCCGGATGCTCGGGCATCGCGATCGCGGGCATGGACGGCGGCGACGGCGGGGTGCGCATCCTGGCCTTGCGGTGGCTGGCCGAGTCGACGATCGTCTCGTAGTACGTCAGGCTGAACGGGGGCAGCTTCTGCAGCAGGCCGGTGACGATGATCAGCACCAGCGCGTACCACCCGAACCGCCACCAGCTCAGCGAGACCAGCCAGGTCGCGTAGCGATGGAACGCCCGGACGGTGGCGGCGGTGAAGCGGTGCCAGCGTTCCTGGGGCGTCGGCGAGTTGAGGGAGGAAGCCATGTTCTGGGAGCCCAACGGATCTCTTTGTCGATGGTTGCACTCTACGTGGCCGCTCGGCCGCTGTCAGGGCGCAAGCGATTGGCGTCACGTTTGGGGTGACAGGCTGCAGGGGCGGCGGACGGACCGGGCAGCCGCGCCGGCCACCTGCCCCGAGAATGGCCGCCCAGGAGAACCCGGACCATGGACATCGCCCCCGCCCGCGCCGCCGACGCCGCCGACCTGCTGGTCCTGCGCAACCACTACATCGCCCACTCGTTCGCGACCTTCGAGGAGGTGCCGCTGACGCCGGCTGCCGTGCGGGACTGGATGGCTGCCTTCGGGGACGCGGGCCCGCACCGACTGCTCGTCGCACGCGACGGCCCGCGCCTGCTCGGGTACTGCAGCAGCCAGGCGTATCGGGCCCACCCGGCCTTCGCGCGCACGATCGAGACCAGCGTCTACGTGGCGCCCGGTGCCGCGGGCCGGGGCGTCGGCTCGGCGCTGTACGAGCGGCTGTTCGCCGAGCTCGCCGGCCAGGGGCTGCATCGCGCCGTGGTGGGCATCGCGCTGCCCAACGAGGCGTCCGTGCGTCTGCACGAACGTTCCGGCTTCCGGGCGGTGGGCGTGTTCGACGAGTATGCGTACAAGCACGGCCGCGCGATCAGCTCGCAGTGGATGCAGCGGGCGATGGCGGCGCCATGACGCGCCGCAGCATCGGGTCAACCCCGGCTGGCGGGCGGGCGATGCGCGGCCTGCGCCTACACGGGGCCACGGCCGGGCAGGCTACGCTCGCGTCATCGCGGCCCGTCCGCATCCGCAACGAGACCGACCCATGCGCATCATCGCCATCCTCCTGATCGTCCTCGGCGCCCTGGCGCTGATCTACGGTGGCTTCAGCTACACCCAGGACAAGACCGCGGCCAAGCTCGGCCCGATCGAGCTCAACGTCAAGGAAACCAAGACCGTGCCGATCCCGATGTGGGCCGGCATCGCGGGCATCGTCGTCGGCGGCTTCCTGCTGGTGGCGGGCGGCCGGCGTTGAGCGGGCACCGCATGGACGCCCGCGAACTCGAGGCCTACCTGCACGCCCACATCCCGCTGTCGGCGGCGATGCAGGTGTCGGTGCGCGCGATCGATGCCGACGGCGTGACGCTGGCCGCGCCGCTGGCGCCCAACATCAACCACCGCGAGACGGTGTTCGGCGGCAGCGCCTCGGCCGTCGCGATCCTGGCGGCCTGGTCGCTGCTGCACACGCGCATGCTGGCCGAGGGCCTGCACGTGCGGCTGGTGATCCAGAGCAACTCGATGGACTACGACAAGCCCATCTTCGGCGCCTTCACGGCGCGCGCGTCGCTGGCCGAGCCGGACCAGTGGCCGCGATTCATGCGCATGCTCGCGCGCATGCGGCGTGCGCGGATGCGCGTGAACTCGGTGCTGGAGAGCGACGGGGCGGTGGTCGGGCGGCTGACCGGCGAGTTCGTGGCGCTGGCGTAGCCACCTTCCCTTCCGCCGTCATCCTGCGACTGGGGACAGGGTGGCACTTGGTTGGCGTGCGGCGGCAGCGGTGCCTCACGCGAAGCGCCGGTCCCGTCATCCTGCGCGAAGCGAAGCGGAGTCGCAGGATCCACCGTCGAGGCAGCGCATCCCGGCGCGGGGATCCTGCGACGGCGCGCAGGATGGCACGTCGTGACGCGCGGCACCCGCTCCTGCACGCGCGCGCCGACGCGACTCAGGGATGCGCCGCGATGACCTGTGCGACGGCGGCCGTCAGGCGCTTCGCGTAGGGCAGGTGCAGGAACTCGTTGGGGCCGTGCGCATTGCTCTTGGGGCCCAGCACGCCGCAGACCATCATCTGGGCCTTCGGGAACCCCTGCTGCAGCAGGTTCATCAGCGGGATCGTGCCACCCTGGCCGATGTAGCCCAGCGGTTCGCCCCAGTGCGCCTGGCTGGCGGCGTTGAGCGCCGTCTCCATCCACGAATCGAGCACCGGTGCGTTCCAGCCGGTGGCGCCGTATGCGCCCATGCGCCCGTCGGGCTGGAAGGTGACCTTCGCGTTGTATGGCGCGTTGTCCTCCAGCAGCGCCTTGAGCCTGGCGGCCGCCTCGTTGGCCTCGACCAGCGGCGGCAGGCGCAGGCTCAGCTTGAATGCGCTGAACGGGCGCAGCACGTTGCCGGCGTTGGCGATCTCCGGGAAGCCGTCCACGCCCGTGACCGACAGCGTCGGGCGCCAGGTGCGGTTCAGCAGCGCCTCGGTCGGGTCGGTGGTGGTGGGCAGCGTGGGGCCGCCGTCGGCGCCGCAGGCCCACGGCATGCGCTTCCACACCTCGTCGCCGAGGATGGCGGCGGCGGCCTTGACCTGCTCGATGCGGTCGCTCGGGATCTGGCAGTGGAAGCTGTCGGGCAGCAGGCGGCCGGTGGCCGAGTCCTCCAGGCGATCGAGCACGTGGCGCAGGATGCGGAAGCTGGACGGCACGAGGCCGCTGGCGTCGCCGGAGTGGATGCCTTCGGTGAGGATCTCGACCTTCAGCGTGCCGGTGATGTTGCCGCGCAGGCTGGTGGTGAGCCACAGCTGGTCGTAGTTGCCGGCGCCCGAATCGAGGCAGAC
>DATCRO010000379.1:0-7015 GCA_036569025.1 Burkholderiaceae bacterium | reverse complement strand
CCGCCACTGGAACGACCAGCGCAGCCCCACCGCCACGGTCGACGACGTGCGCTTTCTCAAGGCGGTCATCGCCGAGGTCATCGCGCAGGACCACGGCGACCCGTCGGCGGTCTTCATGGTCGGCTCCTCGCACGGCGGCTTCATGACGATGCGCTTCGCCTGCGACGCCGGCGAGACGCTGCGCGCCGCCGCCAGCCTGCTGTCGACGATGCCCGACGCGCTGGCGCGCAACTGCAAGTCGCCGCGGCCGCTGCCCTGGCTGGCCGTCAACGGCACCGAGGATCCGTCCGTGCCGTTCGGCGGCCAGGTGGAGGGCACGGTGCGCCGCGGCGAGATCCAGGCCGGCCTGCGCTCGGCCGACGACACCTTCCGCTTCTGGGCCGACCGCGCCGGCTGCGCCGCGCCGGTCGCGCGCGAGGCCATCACCGACCAGGCCGAGGACGGCCGCCACCGCTGGGCCGAGCGCATCGTGCGCGGCCATTGCGTCGGCGGCCAGATGTCGCAGCAGGTCGTCCTGCACGGCAGCGGGCATGTCATTCCCGGCCTCGTGGCGGACAATCGGCTGGCCGAACGCGCCGTCGGCCCGGCGGCGCCCGAAGTCGACGGCGGCATGCTGGTCTGGATGCATTTCAAGGCCACGCTGCTCAAGTAGCGGGCATCCCGCTTGCCGTCGAGCAGCACCGCTGTCGAGCAGGCAGCTCTCGCAAGGAACCACACCATGAACAAGCTCCACGTCCTTCTCGTCACCGCCGCCCTCGGCCTGTCCGTCCACGCCTTCGCGCAGGACGGCGCCGACGCCGCCCGCCAGCAGCGCATGGACGAGGCCTACGCAAAGTCGCACGACACGCAGGTCGCCGACAGCGGCGTGCGCGAGGACGTGCACAAGGCCGGCCACGCCGTGCACGAAGGCGTCAAGGCCACGGGCCACGCGGTGCACACCGGCGTCAAGGCCACCGGCCACGCCGTGCACCAGGGCGTCAAGGCGACGGGGCATGCCATCCACGAAGGGGTGAAGGCCACCGGCCACGCCATCCACAAGGGCGTGGACGCCGTCACCAAGTGAAGGCGGCGCGGGTCACGGTTCGCCGTCGGCCTGGAAGCGGATCGGCGAGCCGGACTTGGGGATCGCCACGAAGTCGAACGGCGACGTGACGGTCGCCACGCAGGTCTCGTGCGGCTTGCGCCTGCGCTCGCGGTAGTGCACCACCGAGACGATGCCGTCCTTCGAGACCGACGTGATGTCGACCCCGGCGCAGGCCGTGGGCCGGTTGGACAGCAGGACGCCGACGGCCATCTCGGTGTCGAAGTCGATCGTCCCGCGGGCGTCCGCCGCCGGGTGGCCCTCGACGTTCATCCGCTGGTTCAGCGCGCGGGCGAAGTCGTCGGCGGTGCGGATGACCATGAACGCGTTGGCGGGCGTCTTCCCGGTGGTCATGCCCTTGGCCAGGTGACGCATGTGCACGTCCTGCGCCGGCGCGGAAGCGGCGACGACGGTGGCCGCGGCGGCCAGCCAGGGAAGGATCGTGCGCCGTGCGCGGGCCATGGGTGCTCCTCGAAAGTCCGGGACGTCGTCCCGTCGCTGGCGATGCTACTGCGGATGGGCGGAGCGCGCGTCCTGGTCGATCCCGACACGCCGCCGCAACCGGCCGCCAACGTCGCGCGGGCACAATCGGGCCGATGCTCGAAGGCCTCGCTCCCGTCATCGACGTCGACACGCGCCTCGTGATCCTCGGCAGCTTCCCCGGCGTCGCCTCGCTGGCCGCGCAGCAGTACTACGGCCACCCGCGCAACGTGTTGTGGCGGCTGCTCTCGACGCTGTGGGACGAGGATCTCGTCGCCCTGGACTACGCCGCGCGGCTGGACGCGCTGCGCCGGCATCGCGTCGGCCTGTGGGACGTCTACCGCCGCTGCGAGCGGGAAGGCAGCCTCGACAGCGCGATCCGCGCGCCCGAGCCCAACGACCTCGCGCGCCTGCCCGCGCTCGCGCCCGGCCTGCGTGCCGTGGCCCACAACGGCGCCGAATCGGCCCGCTCGCGCCGGCTCACCGAGCAACTGGGCGTGGACGTGCACACGCTGCCGTCCACCAGCCCCGCCAACGCGTCCTGGAGCTTCGAGCGCAAGCTGGCGGCCTGGCGCGACGTCTTCTCGCGCTACGATCTGGCGCCCTCGACCACCGCCGCCCCATGACCCGCCCGCGCCAGACCCTCGAACCCGCCACCATGTCCGAGCAGGACGGCGTGCGCTACCTGCACCTGGGCACGCCGTGGGTGCAGGGCGCGATGCGCGTGCGCAAGCCGCAGGCGATCGAGCTCGAGTACGTCCAGCGCATGATGGCCTGGATGCTGTGGCGGCCGCAGGACGAGGTCGACCACGGCCACGCCGTGCAGCTGGGCCTGGGCGCGGCCTCGATCACACGCTTCACGCACAAGGTGATGCGCATGCGCACGACGGCCGTCGAGCTCAACCCGACCGTCATCAGCGCTTGCCGCATGTGGTTCCAGCTGCCGGCCGACGATGCGCGGCTGGCGGTGCTGGAGGCCGACGCGGGCGCCTGGGTGCGCGATCCGGCGAACCTGCAGGTGGCCGACGTGCTCAGCGTCGACCTGTACGACCACGACGCCGCCGCGCCGGTGCTCGACTCCGACGCCTTCTACGCGGCCTGCCGCGGCGTGCTGGTCCACGGCGGGCTGATGGCCGTCAACCTGTTCGGCCGCGACGCCAGCTTCGCGGCGAGCGCGGCGCGCATCGCCTCGGCCTTCGGTGCCGACCAGGTCTGGAGCCTGCGGCCCACGCGCGAGGGCAACACGGTGGTCGTCGCCGGCCGCGGCGTCACGGTGCCCGATCGCGACACGCTGGTCGCGCGGGCGGATAACATCGAATCGCGCTTCGGCCTGCCGGCGCGCAAGTGGCTGCGCATGGTGCGGCCGCTGTCCCTCTGAGAAAGACGCCATGTCCGCCACTCCCCACGCCAAGTCCCCGGCCGCGCCCGCCACCCGCCACGTGGCGCCACGTGGGCGCCTCGAGCTGCGCCAGCTGCTCAAGTGGCTGCGCGACGACGGCGCGCTCGCGCACGACGAGGCCGACAAGCTCCTGCGCCGCTTCGGCACCAGCGCGTCCGGGCTGCACCCGCTGCAGCGCCTGGGCGGCGCGAGCCTGGTCGACATCCGCGACAACCGCGTGCTCGACACCGACGCGCTGGCGCGCTGGCTGGCCGCGCGCTTCGAGCTGCCGTACGCCCGCATCGACCCGTTGCGGGTGGACGTCGGGCGCGTGGCGGAGGTGATGTCGGTGGCGTACGCCGAGTCGCGCCGCGCGCTGCCCGTCACGGTCAACGCCAAGGAAGTGGTGATCGCCACCTGCGAGCCGTTCGACGTGGCCTGGGTGCCCGAGATCGAGGCGCTCGTGAAGCGCCCGGTGCGGCTGCAGCTGGCGCATCCCGAGGACATCACGCGCTACACGCCCGAGTTCTACTCCCTGGCCGCGTCGGTGCGCTTCGCCAACAAGACGACGGGCGCGGCGGCAGCCAACAGCTTCGAGCAGCTGGTCGAGCTCGGCAAGAACAAGGACCAGCTCGACGCCAACGACCAGGGCGTCGTCCAGGTGGTCGATTGGTTGTGGCAGTACGCGTTCGAGCAGCGCGCCAGCGACATCCACCTGGAGCCGCGCCGCGACATGGGCGCGATCCGCCTGCGCATCGACGGCGTGCTGCACACCGCGCAGCAGGTGCCGCCCGCGGTGATGAACGCGATGACCGCGCGCATCAAGCTGCTGGCGCGCATGGACGTCATCGAGCGCCGCCGCCCGCAGGACGGCCGCATCAAGACCAAGCGCCCCGATGGCGCGGGCGGCATGCCCGGCGCCGAGGTGGAAATGCGCCTGTCGACGCTGCCCACGGCGTTCGGCGAGAAGGTCGTGATGCGGATCTTCGACCCCGGCACCGTCGACAAGGCCTTCGACGCGCTCGGCTTCAACCCGGCCGAGGCCGAACGCTGGCAGACGCTGACGACGCAGGCGCACGGCATCATCCTGGTCACCGGCCCCACGGGCTCGGGCAAGACGACCACGCTGTACTCGACGCTCAAGAAGCTGGCCACCGAGGAGGTCAACGTCTGCACGGTGGAGGACCCGATCGAAATGATCGATGCGGCCTTCAACCAGACGCAGGTGCAGCCCGCGCTGGACCTGGACTTCGCCGCCGGCCTGCGCTCCCTGATGCGCCAGGATCCGGACATCATCATGGTGGGCGAGATCCGCGATCTGGAGACCGCCGAGATGGCCATCCAGGCCTCGCTGACCGGCCACCTCGTGTTCTCGACGCTGCACACCAACGACGCGCCGTCGGCCATCACGCGCCTGGTCGACCTGGGCGTGCCGCCGTACCTGATCTCGGCCACCGTGATCGGCGTGCTGGCGCAGCGCCTGGCGCGCACGCTGTGCGCCTCGTGCAAGGTGCCCGACGAGTCGGCCGACACCGTCAGGATGATCGAGGAGCTGGCGCAGCCCTGGAAGCTGGGCGGGCGGCTGCGGCCGATGAAGGCGGTGGGCTGCCCGGCCTGCCGCAACACCGGCTACCGCGGCCGCGCCGCGCTGTACGAGCTGATGCCCATCACCGAGCCGCTCAAGGAAGCGATCCACCCGACGCTGGACGTGGCCAAGCTGTCGCGCCAGGGCGTGCTCGAAGGCATGCGCCCGCTGCGCCTGGCCGGCCTGATGAAGGTGGCCGAGGGGTTGACGACGCTCGACGAGGTGCTGCGCTGCACGCCGCAGTGGATCAGCGGCAGGGCGGGGTAGGGCGGAGGCGTTCGACCTGCCGTCCTATGGCGTCGTGGACTTTGGGATGGTGGCCGCCGATGTGTAGTTGCCGCTTCGCGCAGGCCTGCGCTACGTGAGCGACAGGCCGGGCTGGGGCTCCGCTCTCCGGCTTGCCGTGCGTCGGAATCCGGCCTGGACGGCCGGATTCAGCGGGTTCCTCGGCTTCGACTTCGTCCTCGCGCTCGCGAGCGTGACGCGTTCAATGTGGTGATTGGCGGACCGGAGGCTTCCACCCGCGTCGCGCCGGTCGCGCCTGCGATCGAAGCCCCAGCCCACCCTGCCGCACCGGCGTGTCAGCCGGTGGACGAAAACATTCGCGGGTTTTGTGAGGGGCTTCGGCATCGACGGGCCATCGAGGCCGCGTCGATGCCCGCGGCCATCGCTCTGGCGGGGCGCGGGGCTTGACGCGAACGACGGATCGCAGTGCCGACGCTCCTTCTCGTGCCCGATGAGCGCGGCGCCTTCGGCGCCGTGGGCTTGACGGAGCGTTCCGTGAATGACCGTGAAACAATCGGTTCATGGCTGCTACCGGCCGAGGCTGTGTGAAAACTCGGCGCCGCCTCTGCAAGACGAAAAGTCGACGCGTCAGAACGCCCATAGTTGAACGATCGCGACCTCGGTAGGGGTCAAGTGACCCCCGAAATTGCTCGTGTGCCGAGTTTTCACCCAGCCTTGGCCATGAGCCGTCCTCGACTTGCGTCCGCTTTCGAGCAGGCTGGCTGCAGGCTTTACCCTAGGAGGAACTTCGATGGTATTTGTTGCGACCACCGCTGCTGGCCTTACCGAAGCTCTCCGCCGAGCCGACGGCGACAATGCGATCTGGTGCGGCAGCGACGTGATCACCGAGATCGAGTACGTGCAGCTTCGGCGTCCGAACCTCAGTCGGTTCGACTACAGTCTTGCCGACTTGCAATTGAACGACGGCGCGCTTGGTACGGTTGAAGAACACTATCCGGGACAGACCATCTGGGTGGAAGCTCCTCGGCAACTGTGATCAGCACGAGAGGCACCTGCCCGGCAACTTGGTCGCCTCCCGCCAGCGCCCCGGAAGGGGCACAGGGAAGCTCAATTCGAAGGTGCCGCTTTGCTTGCCCACTGACTGCGGCCCGCAATGAGAGTCGATTGGGTCATACGCGAGGCCGCCAGGCCATTGATTTATGGCACTTAGGAACATCATCAGCAGTGTTATGCACGCGCGAGGGTTCACGCTCGCCTTGCAGGAGGAGTCGGATCTCTGGTACGTCAGATCTCGAGCCGGGCGGTGGAGCGACGTTTTTTGCTTCGAAATGCACTCGCGCATTGAGGGGTTCACACTATCCTTCGGAATCGAACACGCCGGCTTTCGGTCGAAAGTGTTGACCACGGCTAATGCGATTTCTCCTGGGCCTTACTCGTCGATCGCCGCACGCCCTTTCGGCATAGATCGGCGGCCAAGCGTCGTCACGTTTCCGGCTGTTGTACAGGACCCAATGGTTCGGATAGACGCGGCTATGGTGGACGAAGCATTGCTTGACTTTATAAAGGCAGAATATTTTGAATCGGTTGATTCAGATGTCCAATACCTGCGCTTTCTCAAGAGTCCAACCGGTGTCTTTGACTGGAGGCGTTCAGCTACCGCCTTTAGATTGCTTTATGTCGGACACTTGTACCACTCGCTCGGAATGAGCGCCGAAGAATTCGCGGAATTTTCTCGTTCGATACCTAGAAAATCGCTGGAGAGTCATGCTCTTCTATTCAGAGCGAGATTGACCGCTGAGGACTTTATTGATGCCGTCATCAAGTGTGCTTGGCTTTGACACGTCCAAATGCATGACGCCGTGTAGGTGGATAAGCACCGTCGGCGACCCGCACAGACTACGACTTCGATTCACTCGTGTTCGAACGCAGGAACGCGGAGCGCCTTGATGAGCAAGCCCGATCCCGGTCAGAGGCAGTCATGGGCGTTAGACTGCTCTCGCCGTCTATTCCTATCGCCGGACCACGCGTTCATGGCACTGAGCCGCAGCAAGCGAATTGACCGAATCGCGCGACGTTTGGGAGTGTGGGGCGCGCTCGGGGCAGTCCTAGGAGTCTGCGCGGCAGAAGCCGCGCAGACTCCTAGCGGTTGAATGCACGGCTCCCCCGAGCCCCCTCCGAGAGGGAGCTCCAGCATGTTTGACTGCACCCTCCAGCCTCCCTCCGAGAGGGAGACTCCAGTCAGCAT
>DATCRO010000378.1:0-4015 GCA_036569025.1 Burkholderiaceae bacterium | reverse complement strand
GTGCTGCCGGTGACGCCGGTGGCGTCGCACGGTCGCGCGCAGTCCATCATGCTGGTCGTCCCGCCGCTGGCCACGATCTATCTCGTTCCCGGCTGACGTCTTTCCCATGTCCGACCTTCCCGCCACCGCGCAGCCGGGCCGCTGCGAACCGATGGGCGCCCATGCGCGCGACGGCGGCGTCAACTTCGCGGTGTTCTCGCAGAACGCGCAGCGCATCGAGCTGTGCCTGTTCGACGCCGACGGCCGCGCCGAGCTGCGGCGCTACGAGCTGCATGGTCCGCACGACGGCGTGTTCCACGGCTTCCTGCCGGGCGTCGGGGTGGGGCAGGTCTACGGCCTGCGTGCGCATGGCCCGTACGACCCGTGCAACGGCCATCGCTTCAACGCGCACAAGCTGCTGCTCGACCCGTGCGCCCGCGAGATCGTCGGCCGCTTCGAGTGGCGGCCCGAGCACCACGGCTACCAGCTGGGCCATCCCGAGGGGCCGCAGTCCTTCGACCAGCGCGACAACGCGGCCATCGCGCTGAAGGCCCGCGTCGCGCCCGCGGGCACGCCCGCGCGAGGCGGGTCGAACGCGCCGCGCATCGCGCCGGCCGACGTGGTGCTGTACGAGGTGCACGTCAAGGGCTTCAGCAAGCAGCTGGGCGACGTCCCGCCGGGGCTGCGCGGCACCTATGCGGGACTCGCGCACCCGGCGTCCATCGCGCACTTCAAGGCGCTGGGCGTGACGACGCTGTCGCTGCTGCCGGTGCAGTACCACGTCGACGAGCCGGCGCTCGGCGGCCGCGGGCTGACGAACTACTGGGGCTACAACACGCTGGGCTTCTTCTGCCCGGATCCGCGGCTGTCGATGACGCCGGACGATCCGTCGGCCGTCAACGCCGAGTTCCGCTCGATGGTCGAGACGCTGCACGCGCACGGCCTCGAAGTGGTGCTGGACGTCGTCTACAACCACACGCCCGAAGGCAACGAGGCCGGGCCGACGATCAGCTTCCGCGGCCTGGACAACGCGAGCTGGTACCGCCTGATGCCCGACGACGCGGGCCGGCTGGAGAACCTCACCGGCTGTGGCAACACCGTCAACGTCGCGCACCCGCAGGTCACGCAGTTCGTGCTCGATTCGCTGCGCTACTGGGTGCAGGAGATGGGCGTCGACGGCTTCCGCTTCGACCTCGCGCCGGTGCTCGGGCGCACGAAGCAGGGCTTCCAGCCGGATGCGCCGTTCTTCGTCGCGCTGCGCCAGGATCCCGTCCTGTCCCGCGTGCACCTGATCGCCGAGCCCTGGGACGCCGCGCCGGACGGCTACCAGGTCGGCCGCTTCCCGGGCCGCTGGCTCGAATGGAACGACAAGTTCCGCGATACCGTGCGCCGCTACTGGCTGTTCGCCGGCACGCCCCAGGCCGTGGGACGCGGCGAGCTCGCGCGCCGCTTCACGGCGTCCAGCGACCTGTTCAACCACGGCCAGCGCACGCCGCTCGCCTCGGTCAACTTCATCGCGGTGCACGACGGCTACACGCTGGCGGACCTGACCAGCTTCGACCGCAAGCACAACGAGGCCAACGGCGAAGGCAATCGCGACGGCCGCGACGGCGAGCCGAGCGCCAGCTTCGGCGTGGAAGGCCCGACCGGCGACCCGTGGATCCTCGCCCAGCGCGGCCGCGTGCGCCGCGCGATGATGGCCACGCTGCTGCTCGCGCAGGGCACGCCGATGCTGTGCGCCGGCGACGAGATCGGCAACAGCCAGCAGGGCAACAACAACGCGTACTGCCACGACGGCCCGCTGACGTGGCTGGACTGGTCGGCGGCCGACACCTCGTTCCAGCGCTTCGTCGCCGACGTGCTCGCGCTGCGGCGCGCGCACGCCACGCTCCGTCCGACGGACTGGCGCTCCACCGCCGCCGTGGGCGCCGGCGCGCCGCGCCTGACCTGGCTCAGCCCGCGCGGCCACGAGATGGCCGCCGCCGACTGGCACGACGAGAAGGCGCAGTCCTTCGCCTGCCGCATCGACCCCGCGCCCACCGCCGCGCCGCCGCTCGATCCCGCGCTGCTCGTGATCTTCAACGGCGAGGATCGCGCGCTCGACTTCCGCCTGCCCGCGGGCTTCTGGCAACTGGCGCTCGACTCCAGCCTCGAGCTGCACGCCGAGATCTTCCCCGACACCGTCCTCACCCAATCCCTGCACCTGCCGGCGCGTTCGCTGGTGGTGATCAGACAGAAGACCCCATGACCATCGATCTCCACAAGCGCTCCGCCGGCGTGCTGCTGCACACCACCTCCTTGCCCGGCCCGCACGGCATCGGCGACTTCGGCCCCGCCGCGTTCCAGTTCGTCGACTGGCTCGTGGCCGCCGGCCAGTCGATCTGGCAGTTGCTGCCGACCGCGCCGATCGGCCCGGGCAACTCGCCGTACCAGAGCGTCTCGGCGTTCGCCGGCAGCCCGCTGATGGTGGCGCTGGAGCCGCTGGTGGCCAAGGGCTGGATCGCCGAGCCGGCGCTGCCCGACGGCGGCTTCGATCCGCACTTCGTCGACTACGGCAAGGTCATCCCGTGGCGCATCGCGCAGCTGCGTGCCGCGGCCCGGGGCTTCGCAGAGAAGGCCGACAAGTCCGAACGCGACGCCTGCGCCGCCTGGTGCGCGAAGCACGCGTCATGGCTGGACGACTACGCGCTGTTCATGGCGCTGGAGACGACCTCCGGCTACAAGCCCTGGTGGGAGTGGGACGGCGGCCTGCAGCGCCGCACGCAGTCCGCGCTCGCCGCCGCGCGCACGCAGCACGCCGGCGAGATCGCGTTCTGGCAGTTCGTGCAGTGGCAGTTCGACCTGCAGCTGTCGGCCATCAAGAAGTACGCGAACGACCGCGGCGTCTTCATCATGGGCGACCTGCCGATCTTCGTGGCGCACCACAGCGCCGACGTGTGGGCGCGGCCCGACCTGTACACGCTGGACGAGAACTTCCAGCCCACGGTCGTGGCCGGCTGCCCGCCCGACGCGATGGCCGTCGACGGCCAGCGCTGGGGCAATCCGCTGTACCACTGGGACCGCATGGCCAAGGAAGACTTCGCCTGGTGGACGGCCCGCGTGCGCCGCGCGCTGGAGCAGGCCGACGTGTTCCGCATCGACCACTTCCGCGGCTTCGCCGGCTACTACGAGATCCCGGCGTCGTGTCCCACGGCGCGCGAGGGCACCTGGCGCACGGGCCCGGGCAGGCCGCTGTTCGACGCGATCGCCAAGGCGCTGGGCCCGCTGCCCATCGTCGCCGAAGACCTCGGATTCATCACGCAGGACGTGTACGACCTGCGCGACGGCCTCGGCTACCCCGGCATGCGCATCCTGCAGTTCGCCTTCGGCGGCGACGCGAGCGACACCTTCCTGCCGCACAACTACACGCGCTACACCATCGCCTACACGGGCACGCACGACAACGACACCGCGCGCGGCTGGTGGGACAACGCCACCCCGCACGAGCGCGCCTATGTCGGCAGCTACCTCGCCAGCGGCGGCGACGACATCCACTGGGCGATGATCCGCGCCTGCTGCAACTCGGTGGCCAATGTCGCCGTGTTCCAGTTGCAGGACGTCCTGGGCCTGGGCAGCGCGCACCGGATGAACACGCCTGGCACGGTGGGCGACCGGAACTGGTCCTGGCGCTTCGACTGGTCCATGCTGGGCAGCGAGCCGGGCCGCGTGCTGGGCCTGATCAGCGCGGCGAGCGGTCGGGCGCCGATCGGGCTGGTGCACTTGCCCTGAGAAAGGGAGTCAGGCCTGGCCTCGAATCGCGACAGGCGACCTAGGAGTCTGTGCGGCTTCTGCCGCGCAGACTCCTAGCTGCCGGCAACGTGCGAGCGCGATTCGAGGATGGGCCAGACCGCTTCCGGGGGCGCCCTGGTCCGCGACGCGTCAATCCTTGGCCAACTTCTGCGTCGACCACCCGCCGCCCAGCGCCGACACCATGTTGATGGCGGCCGTCTGCCGGTTCAGCGACACCTGCATCAACGCCCGGCGCGCGCTCAGCGCC
>DATCRO010000377.1:0-2612 GCA_036569025.1 Burkholderiaceae bacterium | reverse complement strand
CCGACGACGCCAGCCTGCTGGGCCTGCCGCGCATGCGCTGGCTCGACGCGCTCGTCTTCTCCAGCCCCGGCCGGCCCTGGCGCGACGTCATGGTGGCCGGTCGCTGGGCGTTGCGCGGGCACCACCATGCGCAGGTCGAGCGCATCTCGGCGGGCTTTGCTCGGGCGATGGGCGAGCTCTGGGGCGAGTGACGGAGGCCCTCCACGGCCGCGGACACGTTCGTCGCCCTTCTGGCGACAACCCGCGCGCAATCGGCCCCTTTTGGCGCGCTTTCGACTGATCGTCCGATCCCCTCGCGGAACCCGTGCGCACACGCCGGATCCCACCCGGGTATCTGGCGTGTAAAGGCCGTCCTCCCACGCCGGCGACCTGCCGTTAAAGGCAGAGAATCATTGAACGCGCTTCGCGCGTAGCCACAAGGAGCCCCGTCATGATCGCCCCCCGCACTTCCACCCTCCGCCGCACGCTGGCCGTCGCCGCCGGTGCGCTGGCGCTCGCCTGCGGCGCCGCCCAGGCCGCCCCCGGCTGGCACGGCGGCGGTGGCTATCACGGCGGCGGCGGATACCACGGCGGCGGCGGCTGGCACGGCGACGGCCATTGGCACTCCGGCTACCGCTGGGGCTACCGCTCCGGCTGGGGCTGGGGCTGGTGGGATCCGCTGTGGCCCGTCGGCGTCGGCCTGGGCATCGGCCTGGCCACCGCGCCGTCGTACTACTACGGCCCCGACTACGTCGTCGTCAACCCGGCGCCCCAGTACTACACGCCTGCCCCGGTCTACGTGAACCCGCCGGCGCCCGCCGCGGCGCCGGCTCCGCGCAGCGCCGACCCGATCTTCTACCCGCGCAACGGCCAGAGCGCCGCGCAGACCGAGGCCGATCGCCAGGACTGCAATCGCTGGGCCACCACGCAGCCCAACGCGATGAACGACGCCAGCGTGTTCCAGCGCGCCACGTTCGCGTGCATGGACGGCCGCGGCTACACCGTGCGCTGACCCCCCTCGTCCCCTCGAAGGCAGGCCGCTCGATGCGGCCTGTCGTCGAGGAGCAGAAGGCGCGCGACGGCTCGTTCGACGGCGTGATGCCGGCCACCTGGAGCGCCAGCGGCGCCAACGTGGTGATCTCGCGCTCGCTCAACTTCGCGGTGTCGCACCGCACGCGCACCTGGGTGCCGATCGCCAACTACGGCAAGGCGCACTTCGTGATCGAGAACGAGGACTGCCACGTCGTGGCCAGCGGGTCGGTCACGCCGTTCATCGTGCCGCGCGTCAACTTCTACGTCGACGAAGGTCCGGCGACGCCGCCCGCTCCGGCGCCGGCCGCCAGGACGCTGGCCCGCAAGGCGGCGGCCAAGCCGGCGCACGGCGTGCAGCCCTGAGCCCGGCCGGGCCGCGCCGCGCGGCCCACCCCAGCCGACCGTGCACGCCGCGCAGATCGTCATGCGGGTTTTCACCGGTCGGCTTCGGTAACCTTCCTCGTGGAACGGGTCACGCCACTGCGCGACACTGCACCCGTTCCCCCGCAACCCAGCCGGAGCCTGCCATGTCCCTTCGCATCAACGACACCGCCCCCAACTTCACCGCCCAGACCACCCACGGCACCATCAACTTCCACGACTGGATCGGCGACAGCTGGGCCGTCCTGTTCTCGCACCCGAAGGACTTCACGCCGGTGTGCACCACCGAGCTGGGCTACATGGCCCGGATCGAGCCCGAGTTCACCAAGCGCAACACCAAGATCATCGGCCTGTCGATCGACCCGGTCGACAGCCACTCGAACTGGGAAGCCGACATCGAGGAGACGCAGGGCGCCAAGGTCAAGTACCCGATGATCGGCGACACCGACCTCGCGGTGGCCAAGCTCTACAACATGCTGCCCGCCGACGAGGCCGGCGGCTCGGACGGCCGCACCGCGGCCACCAACGCCACCGTGCGCTCGGTGTTCGTCATCGGCCCGGACAAGAAGATCAAGCTGATGCTGACCTACCCGATGACCACGGGCCGCAATTTCGACGAGATCCTGCGCGTGCTCGATTCGATGCAGCTGACCGCCCAGCACAAGGTGGCCACGCCGGTGAACTGGAAGAAGGGCGAGGACGTCATCATCACCACGGCGGTGTCCAACGAGGAGGCCGCCGTCAAGTTCCCCGGCTACAAGACGATCAAGCCCTACCTGCGCACCACGCGGCAGCCGTCCTGAGCCCGATGCGGCCCGCGCGCGGGCCGCGACCCAGGCATGCCCATGTTCAGCGACCTCATCTTCCGCCAGCTGTTCGACGCCGCGTCGTCGACCTACACCTACCTGCTCGGCTGCCCCGAGACGCGGCAGGCCGTGCTGGTCGACGCGGTGTTCGAGCAGCACCTGCGCGATCGCGCGCTGGTCGAGGAGCTCGGGCTGACGCTGGTGGCCACGCTCGATACCCACTGCCACGCCGACCACGTCACCGGCGCCTGGCTGATGCAGCAGGCCACGGGCTGCCGCATCGGCGTGTCGGCACGCTACGGCGGCGAGCTGCGCGGCGCCGACCTGCGGCTGGACCACGGCGACCGCGTCGCCTTCGGCCGGCGCCACCTCGACGTGCGCGCCACGCCGGGCCACACCGACGGCTGCCTGACC
>DATCRO010000376.1:0-2261 GCA_036569025.1 Burkholderiaceae bacterium | reverse complement strand
GGTTGCAAGACCACGTCGCACACCGCCTCGATCGCGACCTGGCAGGTCTTGCATCCGGGGTCGATGTGGCCGAGCGCGCGCTCGCCCAGGAAGTACGCGCGCCCCTTGGTGGCGATCATGTCCTTGGTCGCCAGCATGTTCTGGTGGGCCTCGTCGGACATCTGCGCGCAGATGTCGGACAGGGCCACGTCCTCGTCGACGAGCCGCGTCAGCATCCGCGCCGCCGGGATGAGGACGTCGAGCATCGTCTTCTCGCCGACGTCGGCCTTGCCGCGCAGCTTGATCGCCTCGACGCCCGCGGCGAAGGCCGCGGCGAAGTCGTGCCGCTCGGGTTCGACGATGCCGTCGAGCGTCTTTCCCATGGCCAGGAAGAAGCTCGCGATCAGCGGCCCCGAGGCGCCGCCGATGGTGCCCAGCAGCTTCATGCCGATCTTCTGCAGCGCCTCGGAAGGCGCCAGCGGCTCGAGCTCGGGGGCGAGGGCGGCCACGACCTCGCAGCCGCGGCGCACGTTGATGAAATGGTCGCCGTCGCCGATCGCGCGATCGAGCATCTCGATGTCGGCCTCGTGCGACAGGATCGACTGCTGGACGGCGCGCGCCGACCGGATGATGAGCATGGTGTTCATGGTGAGGTACTCCCTTCAGGTATCCAGGCGTCGGCCATCGGCATCGAAGCGCAGGCAGTTCTTGAGCGGAAACGAGACGCGGACGCGGTCGCCGGGCGCGAAGGCGCGATCCATCACGCGGCGGATCCGCACCTCGACGCCGCCGCGCTCGGCGACGATGAGGTGCTTCACGAGCGAGCATTCGATGACGTCGAAGTGCGACGGCCCGTCACCGGCCGCGAGTTCCACGTCCTCGGGGCGGATGCCCACATGGACGGTGCGCGGATCGACGCTGCCCTCGAACCAGCTGACCGGCAGCACGTTGAACGCAGGCGAACCGAGGCGCTGCGCGACGTGCAGGCTGCGCGGCTGGTCGTAGATCTCGCGCGGCGTGCCGACCTGCTTGACGCGACCGTCCTCCAGGATGGCGATGCGATCGGCCAGCGTCGTGGCCTCCACCTGGTCGTGCGTCACGTACAGCACGGTCGCGCCGGTGCGGCGCTGCAGGGCCTTGAGCTCGGCGCGCAGTTCCTCGCGCAGCTTGGCGTCGAGCGACGACAGCGGCTCGTCCATCAGGAAGACGCGCGGCTCGCGCACGAGGGCGCGGCCGATGGCCACGCGCTGCATCTCGCCGCCGGACAGCGCCGTCGCCTTGCGCTGGAGCTTGTTTTCCAGGTGCAGCGTCTCGGCGACGCGCTCGACGCGCCGCTTGAGCTCGCCGGCGTCCACGCGCCGCATCGCCGAGCGCAGCGGGAACGCGATGTTGTCGAACACCGTCAGGTGCGGGTACAGCGAATACTGCTGGAACACGAAGGCGACGTCGCGCGGCGCAGGCGGCAGGTGCGTGACGTCCTGGCCGTCCATCAGCACGCGGCCCTGGTCGGGCGTCTCGAGGCCGGCCGCCAGGCGCAGCGTGGTGGTCTTGCCGGCGCCGCTCGGGCCCAGCAGGACGAAGAACTCGCCGTCGTGCACGTCGAGGTCGAGGTCCGCGACGGCCGTGACGGCGCCGAAGCGCTTGGTGGCGGACTGCAGCGTCAGGCTTGACATGGTGCTTTTCCCGCGCGGTGGGCGAGCGTCGTGGCGCTCGGGATGAGTTGCTCGGTGCTCGCGTCGAACAGGACGGTGCGCCGGGTCTCGAACGTGATGCCGACGGCATCGCCGACGGCCGGGGCGGTCTCCTTGCTCACCAGCGCGCACACGTTGCCGGCGGCGGTGGCCAGGCTCGCGACCCAGTGCGAGCCGAAGTACTCGACCTGCGCGACCTGCGCGGCGATGCCCTCGCCCGCCGGCCGCAGGCTCACGTGCTCGGGACGCACGCCCAGCAGCGCGCGCTGCACGCTCGCCAGCGGCGTCGGCACGGTGATGTCGGTGCCGGCCACGCGCACGGTGTCCCAGTCCGCCATCACGCGCTCGTCCAGCGGCAGCAGGTTCATGGCCGGGCGGCCGATGAAGCGGGCCACGAACAGGCAGGACGGGAAGTTGTAGACGCCCTCGGGCGTGTCCGACTGCAGGATCTCGCCCTGGTTCATGACGACGATGTGGTCGGCCAGCGCCATCGCCTCGTTCTGGTCGTGCGTGACGAACACGGTGGTCGTCTTCAGCCGCTCGTGCAGCTTGCGCAGCTCCACGCACATCAGCTCGCGGAACTCGGCGTCC
>DATCRO010000375.1:0-2996 GCA_036569025.1 Burkholderiaceae bacterium | reverse complement strand
GACGGCGTGGTCAAGCTGGTGGACTTCGGCATCGCCAAGCGCATCGGGCCCGGCGCGGCCGAGCCCGTCACGCGCACGGCGACCGCGCAGCGCGCGATGACGCTGGTGTACTCCAGCCCCGAGCAGGTGCGCGGCGGCGAGATCACGCCGGCCAGCGACATCTACTCGCTCGGCGTGGTCCTGTATCGCCTGCTGACCAACACGAGCCCGTACCCGGCCGCGGCCACCGACAGCCCCTACGAGCTCACGCGGGCCATCTGCGACACCGAACCCGTGCCGCCCAGTGCCGCCGCGTCGAGCGAGCCCGAGAGCGTGCGGCGGCGCCTGCGCTGCGACCTCGACGCCGTCGTGATGATGGCGCTGCGCAAGGATCCCGCGCGCCGCTATGCGTCGGCCGAGGCGATGTCCGAGGACCTGTTCCGTCACCTCGAAGGCCTGCCCGTGCAGGCGCGGCGCGGCGCCTGGAGCTACCGCGCGGGGCGCTTCATGCTGCGCCATCGCGGCGCGGTGGTGCTGGTGCTGGTCGCCAACCTGGCGCTCGTCGCCGGCCTCGGATCGGCCGCCTACGAAGGCGTGCAGGCCCGCCGCGAACGCGTCCTCGCCCAGCGCCACTTCGAGAGCGTGCGCGGCCTGGCCCACGCGTTCATCTTCGACGTGCACGACGCCATCGCCCGGCTGCCGGGCTCGATCGACGCGCGCCGCAAGCTCGTCGACACCGCGCTCGTGTACCTGAAGCAGCTCGGAGACGAGTCGCAGAACGATCCCGAGTTGCAACTGGAGATCGCCTCGGGCTACGACCACATCGGCGAGATCCAGGGCGGCGGCACGGTCGCCAGCCTCGGCGACGCCAAGGCGGGCCTGGCCAGCTTCGATCGCGCGCTCGCGATCGTGCGGCCGCTCATGGCCAGGCCGGGTCCGGCCCGGCGCGATGCCGCCAAGGAGTTCGTGACGCTCAGCGCCCACGAAGGTTCCGTGCTCATGACCCAGGGCCGATGGCACGACGCGGAAGCCTTGCTGCGCGAAGGCATGGGGGTGGCCCAGGCGCGCGTGGACAAGGCGCCCGACGACTACGATGCGCTCAAGCAGCTCGCGTCCAATTCGGGGCTGCTGGCCATGATGTACCTGCGCTCGGCCAACCGCGACGCATTCGACGCGATGTCCAGGCAGCATGTCGCGCAGGAAGAGCATCTTCACGCGCTTCGGCCGGACGATGTCGACGTCGTCGCCGACCTGGGCACGGCGCACACGGCGCGCGCGGTCAACCTGATGCAGAACGTCGGCACGCCCGAGGCCAGGCGCGAGGCGGTCGGCGAATACCAGCGCGCGCTGGACATCATGGAGCCCGCCTACGCGCGCAATCCGCTGCACTGGATCCTGGCCAGCAACTACGGACGCACCCAGGGCTACTTCGGCCATCTGCTCACCCAGATGGGGCAGTCCAAGGACGCCCTGGTGCACCTGCGCCGCGCCGTGGACGTGGCCGACGCGATGGCCGGCAAGGACCCCCGCGAGGTGCGCGCGCGCACCGAGCAGGCGGAGGCCCATGGCCGGCTGGGCGAGGCGCTGCTGCAGTTGCACGACGCGGCCGGCGGCACCGAGCAGGCCGAGCAGGCCTGGGCGGCCTTCAGCGCGTTGCCCCAGCAGACCCAGGACGAGGTGATCATCCAGTTCAACCGGGCGGCAACGCAGTCGCTGCTCGGACGCGCGCTCGAGGCGCGCGCCGGCCAGGAGGCGGGCGCGGCGGCCAGGCAGGACGGTGTGGCCGGCTGCCAGCACCTGCGCGCCGCCCAGGCGCTGCTGGCCGTGAACTTGCCGCGCCGGGCCTCCAGTCCGATGACCGAATCGATGAAGCAGTCGGTCGACGCCGATGTCGCGCACTGCCGGGCGACGGCCGACGGTGCCGGCGTCAAGCAGCCTTGACGCCTAACCGAACGGATTCAGCGCGTCGAGGACCGACTTCGTGGCGTCGCCGACCTTGTGCATGCCGGACTCCACGACGTCGCCGGTCTTGTCCGCCAGGCTCGAGATGAATTGCCCCGTCTCGTGGGAGGCACTGTCGATGGCGGCGCCGCCCGGCAGGTGCAGCCAGTCGAGCGTCTGGCGCGTGGTGTCGCCGGCGCCGTCGAGCGCGTCGGCCGTGAGCCGGCCGCTCAGGTCGATCCCATAGTTGGCGCCGTCGCCGAGCGCGCTGATGGCCGCGTCCGCGGCGCGAGCGGGATGGGCCACGACTTGCAGGAAGGCCTTGTCGCCCAGGGCCTCGCCTTGCGTCAGCGGATCGACGTAGGGAACGCCGATCCCCTTGTAGCCGGGATCGCCGTTGAACTGCTCGTAGGTCTCCAGGTGCGCCTGCTGCCAGGCGTCGTGCTGGCCCTGCGAGATCGGCAGGAAGTGCTGCATGTCGCCGGTGAGCTGCGAACTCGCCTGGAAGCGCGCGTCCTGCACGATGCGCGTGCCGCCGCAGCCGTCGTCCTTGAAATAGAACGTCTGCTCGCCGCGCAGCACGTGGCCGTCCAGCGTGTCGATGTGGATCGTGCGTGCAGCCGGGTCGACCTTGATCTGGACCGGCAGCCAGGTCGGCGGCGCGTTGGTGCCGCCGGTCTCGAGCATGTAGCGGCCGTCCTGCAGCGTCTTGATCGGCGGCCGGATCTCCATGCCGCCGGCGTTGAAGACCTCGTTGGGCTGCAGCGTCCAGTGGGCGAAGACCTGGTCCGGCGTGGCGTTGGGGATCTCGCTCTGGTAGACCGCGTGCGTGACGTCCTTGCCGTCGACGCCGATCGGCGGGTTCGGCTTCAGGCCGGACAGGATGCCCTGCACGTCGCCATCGCTCGGCCAGCGCAGGCTGCCGGGCAGCAGGCGGGTCTCGTAGCTGGACCCGGCATAGGCCTCGAGCTTCACCGTCTCGTCGCGCTGCGCCTCCTGCTGGTCGTGCGTGCCGCCGACGGCGAGGTCCGGATCCGGCCCTTGCAGCGAGAGGCTGAACTTGTCGGGGCCCGGGT
>DATCRO010000374.1:0-3739 GCA_036569025.1 Burkholderiaceae bacterium | reverse complement strand
CATGAGGGGCTGAGTCCGAGGCCGGTCCCCTCGAGCGGCGCGAGCGCCGCGACGCGGAGCGCCCGCAGGCTAACCCAGCGTCGGCAGCAGGTCGTCCAGCTGCTCGAACTGCTCCGGCAGCCCTTCCGTGCTTCCGATGTTGCGGTCGAGCGCTTCCTTGCTGGCATAGCGTTCGGACAGCGTCAGGTGCGTCTTGCCGTCCTTCTCCTCGAAGGTCACGGTGGTCACGGCGCCGTCCTCGCTCTCCTCGTTCGTCCAGGCCAGGCGCGAGGCGGGCACCACCTCGAGGTACTTGCCGAAGAAGGCCATGGTCCTCGAATCGCCCAGGTCGAACACCACGCGGTAGCTGCCGCCGACGCGCACGTCCTGCTCGAAGGACTGCAGCTTCAGGCCGCTGGACCTGGGCACCCACCACTGCCGGAACACCTCGGCCCGCGTCCAGGCGTCCCAGACGATGCGCGCGGGCGCGTCGAAGATGCGCCTGACGACCACTTCGCGATCGGACTTGCGCTCCACAGTCGTCGGGTGCCTACTTTTTTCGACCATCGTTTCTCTCCTTGCGCTTGAGTTCCTCGACAACCGCGTCCAGCGCATCGAAGCGCGCCGCCCAGACGCTGCGGTAGTGGCCGAGCCAGGCCCACTCCTCGTCCAGGCCGCCCTGGCCGAGCCGGCAGGTGCGCACGCGCCCGACCTTCTCGGTGGTGACCAGCCCCGCCTGCTCCAGCACGCCGACGTGCTTCTTCATGCCGGTCAGCGTCATGTGGAAGCGCTCGGCCAGCTCGGTGATGGACGCGTCGCCGCGCCAGAGCTGCTCGATGACGCCGCGCCGCGTCGCGTCGGACAGCGCGGCGAAGGAGGCATCGAGGCGTGACGAATACTGAACCATTGAGTTCACTATAAGCGCGTGAAGGGACGGACGCAAGCGCGCCATCGATTCAGGCAGGGTCTTCGTAGACCTCCAGCGGCAGTTCGTCCGGATCGGCGAAGAAGGTGAAGCGGCGGCCGGTGTACTCGTCGACCCGGATGTCCTCGACCGCGACGCCGTGCGCTTGGAGATGCGCCTTCACGGCGGCGACGTCTGCCACCGCGAACGCCAGGTGCCGCAGGCCGCGCGCCTCCGGGTACGACGGCCGCGGCGGCGCGCCCTCGAACGAGAACAGCTCGACCTGCGAACCGTCGGGCAGGCCCAGGTCCAGCTTCCAGGAACGCCGCGCCGCGCGCCAGTGCTCGGCGATCACGCGCAGGCCCAGCACCTGCGTGTAGAAGCGCTTGGAGGCCTCGTAGTCGGAACAGATGATGGCGGCGTGATGAAGGCGCAGGAGCATGCGGCGATTGTCGTCCAGGCAGCCCCGCCGGGCCGCGGCAATCGACCCTGGGTTTTCCATTAATCAGTCCGCTTGATTTATTTATCCAGGGTTCTTACGATGCGCTCACCCGACGCCGACACGAGAAGCGGCCGTTCATCAACCACCGGAGACACCATGCTCAAGATCGCCTCGTCCCTGCTCGCGACCGCCGTCCTCGCGACGGCCAGCCCCCTGGCGCTGGCCGCCGACCAGCCCGTGATCGGCCTGATCACGAAGACCGACACCAACCCGTTCTTCGTGAAGATGAAGGAAGGCGCGACGCAGATGGCCAAGGAACGCGGCGCCCGGCTGCTGACGGCCGCCGGCAAGCAGGACGGCGACAACGCCGCCCAGGTCACGGCCATCGAGAACATGATGACGGCCGGCGCCAAGACGATCCTGATCACGGCCAACGATTCGAAGGCCATCGTGCCCGCCATCCAGAAGGCGCGCGCCAAGGGCGTGATGGTCATCGCTCTGGACAGCCCCACCGATCCGCAGGACGCCACCGACGCCCTGTTCGCCACCGACAACTACAAGGCCGGCATCCTGATCGGCGAGTACGCCAAGGCGGCGCTCGGCGGCAAGCCCGCGAAGATCGTCACGCTCGACCTGTTCCCCGGCCACCCGGTCGGCGCACAGCGCCACAACGGCTTCATGAAGGGCTTCGGCCTGGCCGCGCCGGACGCCAAGGTCAACGAGCTGGGCAAGTCGGCCGAGATCGTCTGCTCGGCCGACAGCTACGGCGACCAGGCCAAGGGCCAGACGGCGATGGAGAACTGCCTGCAGAAGAACCCCGACGTCAACCTCGTCTACACGATCAACGAGCCGGCCGCCGCGGGCGCGTACACGGCGCTCAAGCGCGCCGGCAAGGAAAAGGGCGTGATCATCGTCTCCGTGGACGGCGGCTGCGCGGGCATCCGCAACGTCAAGGCCGGCGTCATCGCCGCCACGTCGCAGCAATACCCGCTGAAGATGGCCGCGCTCGGCGTCGCCGCGGGCGTCGACTACGCCACCAAGGGCACCAAGGTCAGCGGCTACACCGACACGGGCGTCACGCTGATCGCCGACAAGGCCATGCCGGGCGTCGAGAGCAAGGACTCCAAGGTCGGCGAATCCCTCTGCTGGGGCAAGTGACATGGCCGCCGTGAGCACCTCCGACGCGGCTCCGGGCAAGCCGAACAACCCGGGGCCGCACTGGCCCGCGGGCCTGAGCGTGGCCGTGCTGGGCCCCGTGATCGCGCTGGTGCTCGCCTGCGTGTTCTTCTCGACCCAGAGCGACCACTTCCTGTCCGGCGCCAACTTCTCGCTGATCCTGCAGCAGGTGGCCGTGGTGGGCGTCATCGCCATCGGCCAGACGCTGGTGATCCTGACCGGCGGCATCGACCTGTCCTGCGGCATGCTGATGGCGCTGGGCGGCATCGTGATGACGCGCTTCGCGGCCGTCAACGGCATGGCGCCGCCGCTGGCCATCCTGTGCGGCGTGGGCGTGACCACGCTGTTCGGGCTGGTCAACGGGCTGCTGGTCACGCGCATCCGCCTGCCGTCGTTCATCGTCACGCTGGGCACGATGAACATCGCGTTCGCGGCCACGCAGCTGTACTCCGGCGCGCAGACCGTCACCGACCTCCCGCCGATGATGACCACGCTGGGCGACACCTTCGGCATCGGCTCGACGCAGTTCGCCTGGGGCACCGTCGTGATGCTGGCGCTGTACGCGATCGCGTGGTTCATGCTGCGCGAGACCGCGGCTGGCCGCCACGTCTACGCGGTGGGCAACAACCCGGAGGCCACGCGGCTCGTGGGCATCGCGACGCAGCGCGTGCTGCTGATCGTCTACGTGGTGGCCGGCGCGCTGTACGGCGTCGCGTCGCTGCTGAGCGTGGCGCGCACCGGCGTCGGCGACCCGAACGCGGGACAGACCGACAACCTGGACGCCATCACGGCCGTCGTGCTGGGCGGCACCAGCCTGTTCGGTGGGCGCGGCGTCGTCATCGGCTCGCTCGTGGGCGCGCTGGTGGTGGGCGTGTTCCGCAACGGCCTGACGCTGATGGGCGTGTCGTCGATCTACCAGGTGCTCGTCACCGGCGTGCTGGTCATCCTCGCGGTGACGGCCGATCAACTTTCGCGTCGAGGTGCACGATGAGCGCGACCACGCAACCCCGCGTCGTGATGCAGGCCAAGTCTCTGGTCAAGCGCTACGGCTCGGTCACCGCGCTGGACGGCAGCGACTTCGAGCTGCGCTCCGGCGAGATCCTGGCCGTCATCGGCGACAACGGCGCCGGCAAGTCCTCGCTGATCAAGGCGCTGTCGGGCGCGACGGTGCCCGACTCCGGCGAGATCCAGCTGGACGGCGTCGTCACGAAGTTCCGCAGCCCGATCGAGGCGCGGCG
>DATCRO010000373.1:0-2054 GCA_036569025.1 Burkholderiaceae bacterium | reverse complement strand
CGTCATCGTCGAGGAAGCGCCGCCGCGGCCCGCCTCGCCGCCGGCCTCGGGCGACCAGGTGCTGCTGCTCTCGGCCCGCTCCGAGGCGGCGCTCGACGTCGCCGCCGGCCAGCTCGCCGCACACCTGGAAAGCCATCCCGCACTTCCCCTGGCCGACGTGGCCCACACCCTCTCGGTCGGCCGCAAGGCCCACGCCTTCCGCCGCGCCGTGGTGGCCGGCGGCACTGCCGAAGCTATCGCCGCGCTGCGCGATGCCGCGTCGCCCCGCGCCGCCAGCGGCCGCGCGGCCTCGCGCGCACAGCAGCTGGTGCTGATGTTCCCCGGCCAGGGCGCGCAATACGCCGGCATGGGCCGCAACCTCCATGCGAACGAC
Source organism: Burkholderiaceae bacterium (assembly GCA_036569025.1). Taxonomy (GTDB): domain Bacteria; phylum Pseudomonadota; class Gammaproteobacteria; order Burkholderiales; family Burkholderiaceae_C; genus Scleromatobacter. The sequence goes on along the minus strand of DATCRO010000373.1, from coordinate 1,681 downwards.
CCGGTGTTCGCCGCAGCCTTCGACGACTGCATGGAAGCCTTCGCGGGCGCGACGGACTTCGACCTGCGCGAGCGCATGTTCAGCGACGACCCACAGGCGCTGGCACCCACGGCCGCCACGCAGCCCGCGATCTTCACGCTCGAATACGCACTCGCCCGCCGGCTCCTGGCACTGGGCGCTCGTCCGCATGCGCTGGTCGGCCACAGCGTGGGCGAGTTCGTCGCGGCCGTCATCGCCGGCGTGATGCGGCTCGAGGATGCCGCCCGGCTGGTCGCCCGCCGCGGCGCGCTCATGCAGGCGCAGCCCGCGGGCGCGATGCTGTCGGTGCGCATGGGCGCGGCCGATCTCGCCGGCCGGCTCGGGTCCGGTCTTTCGCTCGCCGCCGACAACGGCCCCACGGCCTGCGTGGCCGCCGGCCCCTTCGAGGAAATCGCCGCGCTGCAGGCCGCGCTGGAGGCCAACGGCATTGCCTGCCGCGCGCTGCAGACCTCGCATGCCTTCCACTCGGCCATGATGGAACCGGCCGTCGCGCCCTTCGAGGCGCTGGTGGCCAAGGTGGCGCTGCGCGCGCCGCAGATCCCGATCTTCTCGACGCTCACCGGCCAGCCGCTCGAAGACGCCGACGCCACCAGCCCGGCCTACTGGGCCCGGCACCTGCGCGGCACGGTGCGTTTCTCGCCGGCCCTGCGCAGCGCGATGGCGCAGCTGCAGAACCCGCTCTTCGTCGAGGCCGGCCCGCGCAACACGCTCGCCACGCTGGCACGCCAGCACGGTGCCAAGGCGGACAGCGTCGCTGCGCTGCTGCACCTGGAGCCCGGCGCCGATGCCGACGAGGCACGCACCCTTCGACTGGCACTCGCGCGCCTGTGGGCCCGCGGTGCCGAGGTCGAGCTCTCGCGCCTGACCGCCCGTGCCGGCGCGCAGCGCGTGCGCCTGCCGACCACGCCTTTCGAGCGCAAGCGCTGCTGGGTCGACATCGCCCCGGCCCCTGTCCCTGCGCCCGCCGCCAGTCCCGCTGCTTCTCCCGTCGTTTCGTCCATTGCGGCTGCGCCCGTCGCCGCCGTCGTCGTCCCACCCATTTCCCTGGAGCCGATCGTGACCGCCGCTACGCCCTCGCCTCTTCCTCCGCCAGCCGCATCGCCCATCGACGCTCGCCTGCGCGCCCTGTTCGAAGACATCTCCGGCCTCGACATGGCCCAGGCCGAGGGACAGGCGCCCTTCGGCGAACTGGGCCTCGACTCGCTCACGCTCACGCAGGCGGCCACGCAGATCAAGAAGCACTTCAAGGTCGGCGTGAGCTTCCGCCAGCTGATGGAGAACTACCGCAGCTTCGACGCGCTCTCGGCCTTCCTGCGCGAGAGCCTGCCGCCCGAGGCGGCGCCGGCCCCCGCCGCCCCGATGGCTCCGGCGGCGAGCGCGCCAGTCGAAACCGCGGTCTCCGTCATGCAGGCGGCCGTGCAGCAGCCGATGCCGGCGCCGATGCCGGTCTACATGCCCGTGCAAGGCAGCGCCGTCATGGGCGACGCCCATCTGCCCCAGCTGATTTCGCAGCAGATGGAATTGATGCGCCAGCAGCTCGCGCTGCTGTCGGGCGCCGCTGCCGCAGCGCCGCTGGTGACGCTGCAGGCCGTGGCGCCGGTGCAGGCCGTTTCCGCCCCCGCGGCGGTTGCACCGGCAGCCG
>DATCRO010000372.1:0-3608 GCA_036569025.1 Burkholderiaceae bacterium | reverse complement strand
GGCGCCTGGCCGACCTGGCGACCCGCCAGCAGGCGCAACTCGGAAGCAGTCTCGCGCATGCCCGCGCGAGCCTGTTGTCGGTCAAGGTGGTGACGGCCATCGCCGGCGCGCTCGCGGTGATCATCGCCATGGCCATGGCCTATGCGTTCAGGCGCACCGTCGTGCGTCCGTTGCACCGCCTGACCCGCGTGGCCGAGCGTGTCACCGCCGGTGATCTCGAGGCGAGGGCGCAGGTCGAATCGAGCGACGAGGTCGGCGTCCTCGCCCGCGGCATCAACACGATGACCGCGCGGCTGTCCGAGACCATCCGGCACCTGGAGACGATCTTCGCCGAGGCGCAGGACGCCAAGGCGGCGGCCGAGGTCGCCAACCGCGCCAAGAGCCGGTTCCTCGCGAGCATGAGCCACGAACTGCGCACGCCGCTCAATGCGGTGCTCGGATACGCCCAGATCCTGCAGTCGGAGCCCGGCTTGAGCGAGTTCCAGGCCAACCGGCTGGACAAGATCCGCACCGGCGGGGAACACCTCCTGGCGATGATCAACGACGTGCTCGATCTGTCGCGCATCGAGGCCGGCAAGGTGGAACTCCAGCCGCAGCCGATGAGCCTGGCGAGCCTGCTCGGCGCGATCTGCAGCGTGATCCGCGCGGCTGCCGAACGAAAGGGCCTGTCCTTCGTCAGCGACGTCGATCCCGACCTGCCGGTGGCGGTGGACGTCGACGGCAAGCGCCTGGAGCAGGTGCTGCTGAACCTGCTGGACAACGCCGTGAAGTTCACCGAACGCGGCCAGGTGTGCCTGCGCCTGCGCCGCCTGGAATCGACGGACCCGGCGCGTGCGCGCATCCGGTTCGAGGTGGCCGATTCCGGGATCGGCATCGACCCGGCACATCTGGCCGCGCTCTTCAAGCCCTTCGAGCAGGGTGACGACACGAAGCGCCAGCACGGAGGCACCGGACTGGGCCTGGCGATCAGCCAGCGCATCGTCGCCATGATGGGCGGCAACATCGAGGTGCAGAGCCAGCCCGGGGCGGGCAGCCTGTTCGGGTTCGCGATCGACGTGGCGCTGGCCGATTCCGATGCGGCGACGGGTGCGCCTCGCGGCGGCGAGGACCCTGCGGCCGTCTGGCGCAGGATCGTCGTGGTCGAAGGCGCGCCGGCCCGGGATGCCGACCTGATCGAGCAGCTGCTGGCCTGCGGATTCGAAGTGACGCGCGCCGACGGCGTGGCGTCGGCGCTGGAGCAAGCGCGCACGCAGTTGCCGGATCTGGTCCTGGTCGACATCGGAACGCCGCAGGCGCAAGGCATCGCAGCCGTTCGACGCTTGCGCGAGGATGCCATGCTGCGCGGGATCGCGCTGATCGCGCTGGCGCCGGCCGGGGCCGCGCACGAACTCGCGGACTCGGGCGCCGACGCCTTGCTGCAGGCGCCGCTCGAGCTGGCCGCGTTCGCCGCCGCCATCGACGAGCTGCGGCAGCGCCGGTCCCGCGGCGGCGCATCCACCGCTGCCGCGCGGGAGGCACCGCCCCGGTGGGTGTTGCCCGGAGCGGAGGAACTCGAACGGCTCCACGAACTGGCGCGGATCGGCAACATGCGCAGCATCGGCGAGCGGGCGGACCACCTGGCCGCAATCAACCCGGACTACCAGCCGTTCGCCCATCGCTTGCGTGACCTGGCGCAGCGCTTCCAGTCGCGCGCCATCCTCGAGTGGATCACCGAGCTGCGTCGCGCCGACGCCGCGGCAAGCGGTGTAACTCCGCCTGTACGCGGCCCGACCGTCGGTCTATAGTGAATTCGACGATGGGTGGACGGGCGCTGCAAGGAGCAGGGACATGGCAGGAGAACGTTCGATCAGGACGATCGACATCCTGATGGTCGAGGACGACCCCGGAGACGTTCGCCTGACGCGCGAAGCGCTCAAGGGCAGCAAGCTGCTGCACAGCCTGAACGTGGTGGAGGACGGCGTCGCGGCGCTCGACTACCTGCGACGCAACGCGCCCTACCAGGATGCCGTCCGCCCCGACCTCGTGCTCCTGGACCTGAACCTGCCCAGGAAGGATGGCCGCGAGGTGCTGGCCGCCATGAAGCAGGACGACGCGCTGCGGGCCATCCCGGTGGTGATCCTGACGACGTCGCAGGCCGAGGAAGACGTGCTGCGCGCGTACAACCTCAACGCGAATTGCTACGTGACCAAGCCGGTGGACTTCGACCAGTTCATGCGGATCGTGCGGACCATCGAGGAGTTCTGGCTCAACGTCGTCACGCTGCCACCGAAATGAGCCCGGATCGCATCCGCCTGCTGCTGATCGAGGACAGCCCGGCCGACGCCCGGCTGATCCGGCTCATGCTGGAGCAGTCCTGGGCGGTGCACATCCACTGCGACTGGGTCGACAACCGGACCGAAGGCATCGAACGCCTGCGCGCCGGCGGTTACGACGTCGTGCTGCTGGATCTGGGCCTGCCCGAGAGTACGGGCCTCGAGACGCTGAGGGTGGTCCGCCGCGAGTCGGACGTGCCGACGCTGGTGGTGATGAGCGGATCGAGCGACGAGGAGGTGGCGCTGCAGGCCCTGCAGGCCGGCGCCCAGGACTACCTCATCAAGGGCCACGTCGACGGCGCCGCGCTGGCGCGGTCCATCCGCTATGCGATCGGGCGCACGCAGGCGGAGCGGGCGCTGCGCGCGCGAACCGACGAACAACGCCAGCAGGCCAAATACCTGCGCACGCTGATCGATCTGCTGCCGATGTTCGCGTGGCTCAAGGACACGCGCAGCACCTACCTGACCGTCAACCAGGCGACGGCCGCGGCGCGCGGCACGACCGTGGAGCGGATGGAGGGCCGCAGCGACATCGACTTCTGGCCGCGCGAGCAGGCCGAGGCGGTCCGTGCCGACGACGTCCAGGTCATGACGTCGCTGCAGCGCAAGACCGTCGAGGAGACATTGGGCACGGTCGACGGCGATGTCTGGGTCGAGACGTACAAGGTGCCCGTGCTCGACGAGGACGGCACGGTGCTCGGGACGGTCGGCGTGGCGCGCGACATCCGCGAGCGCAAGGCGGCCGAGGCGGCCCACAAGGTCGCGCTCGCCGAGGCCGAACGCCTGGCCCGGCAGCGCAGCGCGTTCCTGGCGCAGATGAGCCACGAGCTGCGCACGCCGCTCAACGGCATCCTGGGCTTCGCCCAGCTGCTGCAGCAGGACAAGGGGCTGGACGAGCGCCAGGTCCGCGGGCTCAGGATCATCCGCGAGAGCGGGCAGCACCTGCTCACGCTGATCAACGACATCCTGGACCTGGCGCGCATCGATGCCGCCAAGGTGGACCTGAACCCGACCGACATCGCGCTGCCCGGCTTCCTGGCCGTCGTGACCGACATCGTGCGCGTCAAGGCCGAGGAGAAGTCGCTGCTGTTCGTCGAACACCTGGCGCCGGACCTGCCGGCCAGCGTGCGCGCCGACGAGAAGCGCCTGCGCCAGGTCCTGCTGAACCTGCTGTCGAACGCGGTCAAGTTCACGACGAAAGGGCGCGTGGCCGTGGAGACACGCTGCGCGCCGGACGGAATTCGGATCGACGTGATGGACACGGGCATCGGAATTCGCGCGTCCGATCTGGAGGCG
>DATCRO010000371.1:0-3352 GCA_036569025.1 Burkholderiaceae bacterium | reverse complement strand
CGACACGCGCGAGCTGCATGCCGACGCGGTCGACGTCACCCTCGGCGGCGTCGGCTCCGTGAAAGTCTGGGCCGGCCAGTCGCTGGACGCCAGCGTGGGCGGCGTCGGCTCGCTGACGTACTACGGAGAACCCAAGCAGGTCAACACGCGCGGCGGTGGACTGGGGAGCATCTCCAAGGGCAAGTGACGCCCGGCCGACGGCCGGTGCCGAGCCGGTGCCAGGTCTTGCGGTGTCAACTCGCCGACCGCGACGGCCACGGGATGATCCTGCTGTACATGGACACGCCCGCCACTACCAGGGCTTCATCGAAGGCGCGTTCAACAGCGCCGAACTGGCGCTCGGGACGATCCCGGCGCGCATCGACGCCGAGCCAGAGGCCGAAGGCTAGGCCGTCGCGCCCGCGAGCGGCGCGCGCGCCGCGCGCCACTCGCGCGCGAGCAGGCCGTAGATCCACGAATCGCTGACCTCGCCGTCGACGATCCAGCGCTCGCGCAGGTGCCCCTCGCGCGTGAAGCCCAGGCGCTCGAGCGCGCGCGCCGAGGGTTCGTTGCGCGGATCGATGTCGGCCTCGATGCGGTTCAGGTCGAGGTGGGCGAAGCCCCAGTCGAGCATCGTGCTCACCGCCTCGTTCGCGTAGCCCTTGCCCCATTCGGCGCGGGCCAGGGCGTAGCCGACCTCGGCGCGCCGGCATTGCGCATCGAGGCCGTACAGGATGCAGCTGCCGATGACGACGCCGTCGTCGCGCCGCTCGATCACGAACTGCGCGTGCTCGCCCGCGGCCATGCCGCGCCCGTTGCGCTCGATCCAGTCGATGGCCGCCTGCCGGTCCGTCCAGGGCGGATGACTGCCGTAGCGCTGCACGACGGGGTCGGAACGCATCGCGAAGATCGCGTCCGTGTCGGCGAGCGTCGGCATCCGCAAGTGGAGGCGCGCGGTCTGCAGCGTGACATCGGCGTAGCTGGGCATCGGCCGATTCTCACATGCGCGCCGCGGCGACTTCAGTCCGGCGCGCCAGATGCAGGGCAACGGGCGGCCGGACCAATTCGCCGGCCCGCTACTTGGCGATCAGCACCAGCGCGCCGCGCCCGCACACGCTGTAGACGGTGCCGGTGCCGCCGATCGCGTCCTCTGAGCCGGGCGCGCGCACCTGGCCGGGACCTTCGGCCCAGGTGCAGGTGTCGGTCACGCGATACCAGCTCTTGCCGCTCGGCGGCGCGGGCAGCGTGAAGTTCACGGCGCCGCTCCAGCCGTTGTAGCCGACGTACAGCGCCGCGGCGGTGTCGCCGAACTCGCTGCCGTCGATGCGCCAGGCGATCGCGTGGTTGTTGGCGTCGTTGAAGTAGGTGCTGTCGGCGATGGCGCCGCTGGGGGCGAACCAGGCGAGCTGCTGCAGGCCGTTGGCGTTGTTGTCGCTGCCCGAATAGAAGCCCGCCGGCCGCAGCGACGCGTGCGCCTTGCGGAACGCGATCATCGCCTGCGCGAAGTTCTGGAAGTTGGTCTGGTCGGTGGTGCGCGACCAGTTCAGCCAGTTCGCGCTGGAGTCGAGGTTGTACGGGTTGTTGTTGCAGTTCAGCCCGCGCAGGTACTCGTCGCCGCCGGTCATCAGCGGAACCCCGGCCGAGGTCATCATCAGCGCGAAGCCGGTGCGCGCGGCCTGGCGCTGCGCGGTGGCGACGCTGCCCTGGTCCCAGCTGTTGTTGTTGTCCTCGCCGCCGTCCGATGGACCGTACGGCCAGGCCTGCGAGTTGTTCTTGCCGTTGCAGCGGTACAGGTCGCCGAGCGTGAAGCCGTCGTGCACGACCAGGAAGTTGACCGAGTTCCATGGCTTGCGGCCGTCGTCGCCGAACAGGTCGGACGAGCCCGCGAAGCGCGTGGCCAGCTGGCCGGTCGTGACCGTCACCGAGCCCAGCTCGTTCTGCGCCTGGCGCACCAGGTCGCGGTAGCTGCCGTTCCACTCCGACCACCCGCTGGGGAAGTTGCCCAGCTGGTAGGTGCCGGTGCCGATCGCCCATGGCTCGGCGACGAAGTCGGTGCCGGTGCCGCCGCCCGCGGGGCGCGGCGTCATCTCGGCGACGATGCGGTTCAGCGCGGTGCCGGCGTCGGTCTTGTTGTAGTTGAAGCAGCCGTTGGTGCAGGTGTTGCCCAGAACTGCGGCCAGGTCGAACCGGAAGCCGTCCACGCCCATCGTGTCGCGCCAGTACGCAAGCGAGTCGACGATCAGGTTCTGCGCGATCGTGTTGTAGGTGTTGTAGTTGCCGCCGACGCCGGTGTTGTCGTAGCTGGACTGGTTGTCGCTGGTGAGCTCGTAGTAGGTCGGGTTGTCCAGGCCGCGGTAGCTCTGCACGTTGTAGGTGGTGGTGTCGGTGGACGACCACGCGCCGCCTTCGCCGGAGTGGTTGTAGACGACATCCAGCATCACCTTGATCCCGGCGTCGTGGAACGCCTTGACCATCGCCTTGAATTCCTTGGTCGGGCCGCCCGCCGTCTTGTCGGACGAATAGCGGCGGTCCGGCGCGAACCAGTTGAGCGTGGAGTAGCCCCAGTAGTTGTCGCCGGCGTCGGTGTTGGGCACGACGTCGTTGGTGTCGTTCTGCGTCTCCTGGACGGGCAGGAATTCCACCGCCGTCACGCCCAGGCTGGCCAGCCACGCGGCCTTCAGGCCCGCGCCCTTGTACGTGCCGCGATAGGCGGCCGCGATGCTGGTGTCGTTCATCGTCAGGCCGCGCACGTGCACCTCGTAGACCACGTCGTCCTTGAATGCGCGCGTGGGCTTGGTGCCGATGGACTGCGTGTCCGGCAGGAACACGATGCCCTTGGGCGCGACGGTGCCGCTGTCCATCAGCCGGTAGTTGGCGCCGGACGCGTAGACGGTGCCGTCCTGGTTGGACGGGTTGGTCGGATCCTGGCTCAGCTCCTTGGCGTACGGGTCCATCAGGAGCTTGTTCGGGTTGAAGCGGTTGCCCGACGCATCGACGTCGGCGACGAAGCCCAGGCCCGAACCCTTGGTCCACGACGCGTTGTACGTCCAGTTCGGACCCCAGGCGCGATAGCCGTAGTAGACGGTGCCGCTGATGCCCGCCGCGGTCAGCGCGGAGGTGGTGACGTTGGCCGACCAGAGGTTGCCCGAGCCCTTGGTCATCACGACCTTGAGCTTCTCCGCCTGGCCCGTGCCGGCCGCGTACAGCCACAGTTCGATGCGCGTGGCGCGCGACGAGTACACCTTGAAGTTGATCGACGTCTGCCCGGCGTCGTAGGCGGCGCCCAGCCCCGAGGCGTTGATGGCGGCGTGGCCGGGAACCTGGGCGAGGACGGCCAGCGCGGCGCAGGCCAGGATGCGGATCAGTCTCATCG
>DATCRO010000370.1:0-4946 GCA_036569025.1 Burkholderiaceae bacterium | reverse complement strand
GCTGTCCGGCGATCGCGCGGCGATGCAGGTCCAGCTCTCCCACGTGCTCGACGGCTACCGCGCGTTCATGGACTTCAACCCCGCCGAGCTCGCCCTCGTCGAGCCGCTGCGCGCGCTGCGCATGATCCACCACAGCGCCTGGCTGGCCGACCGCTGGGACGACCCGGCCTTTCCCGCCGCGTTCCCGTGGTTCGGCACGCCGGCCTACTGGGACCAGCAGACCACGCAGCTGCGCGAGCAGCTGGAGCACATGACGTTGCCGCCGCTCGCGGCGTTCTGAGCAGGCCCTATGCCGTCCGGGGCAGCACGTCCCCCTGGTCGCGCCAGCGCAGCACCGCAGGCCACGGCTTGCCGAGCAGGAACGCGTCGAAGGCCTCGGCGACCTGGGGTGCGGTGAGCCATTCGTCGGCCATCAGCCGGATCTGGCCGGCGCCGAAGGCGAGGATGGTGCCGTCGGGGACGGTCACGCCGGGCTTGTCGACGAACGCGCGCAGCATGCGGCCGGCGTCGACGTCGCGCCGCTCCAGCATGCACGTGAGGGCGCCGCCGGCCGCGAGCAGGTAGTTGCCGCGCTCGTCGGTCAACGTGGCGAACGACGAGCGGCCGCGGTTGCGCAATGACAGGATGCCGGCGCGCACGCGCCTGGCGGAGGGCCCTTCGATCGGGGGCTTGTTCTCGACTTCGAATCGCATTCCGGCGATTGTCGCGCGCCCGTCCCGTGCGACCGTTCAGTGCGCGAGCGGCAGGCTCGCCATGGGCACCGCGTGCAGGTGCGGCGCGGTCGGATCGCTCGCGAACCACTGGCCGTCGAGGACGACGCGCCCGTAGCGCACGTGCACGCGGCCCAGGCGCTCCCACTCGTGCAGGATCTGGCTGATGCGCTGGCGCGTGACGCCCAGCAGCTGCGCGAGCTGTTCCTGCGGCAGGTGCAGGTTGATCGCGACGTCGGGGCCGTCGCGCAGGCCATGGCCGTTGGCCAGGTGCACCAGGTGCATCGCGAGGCGCTCGTCGAGCGAGAACGCCGTCCACGATTCGAGCGCCAGGAACATCAGCCGCGAGCGCTGGCAGTACAGGTCGACGAAGTGCCGATACAGCACGGGGTATCGATCGAGCAGGCCCTCGAACTGCGCGGCCGACACCGCCAGCAGCGTCGACGGGCAGTGCGCGACGGCGTCGTGCGGCCGCGGCAGGCGATCGAACAGCGAGGTGTCGCCGAACCACGTGCCCGGCTGCAGGAAGGTGAGCAGGCCCTGGCGGCCATCGGGGCCGCTGGCGCCGAGCCGGATCGCGCCGCCCAGGATGCCGTACCAGGCATCGCCGGGCCGGTCCTTGGCATAGACGACCTCGCCCTCGCCCAGGTGGCGCAACGTCGCGACGTCCAGCACCTCGTCGCGCGGGCCCGGCGGCAGCGTGCCGAACCAGGGGCCGTCGAGCATCGTCTGCCGCTGCGCGGCTGTCAGTCGGGCCATAGGGTCTTCCCTTTTTGAATTGCAAATCAGAGACAGACGACGCGCCGCAGCAAAAGTACGATCGTTCGTACTGAGGTTGCGGGGTTCGAACGCGATGTTCGACTCGTCTGCGCCCGCTGCCTATCCGCAGTGCTACCCATGCCACGACGCCCTTCGCCCGCGCCACCGCCGCGCAGGCCCGGCATCTCGCTCGACCTCAGTTGAGACCGCTTCGACACAGATCGAACCTGGAGGGGTTCGGCGTGGATGCGTGCGCCCGCACACGTCCACGCCACCTGCACGGGCGCCTTGCACGGGCGCCCACCACTCAACGAATCTCGGAGACGACTGCAATGAACAAGACGATCCTGAAATGGCTGGCCGTGGCCATCCTCGCCCTGTCCGCCCTGCCCTCGTGGGCCTCGGGCTACGCGCAGACCAGGTACCCGATCATCCTGGTGCACGGCCTGTTCGGCTTCGACAACATCGGCCCGCTGGAGTACTTCTACGGCATCCCCGAGGACCTGCGCGCCAACGGCGCCCAGGTATACGTGGCCCAGGTATCGGCCGCCAACTCCACCGAGGTGCGCGGCGAGCAACTGCTCACCTACGTCAAGCAGGTGCTGGCCGTGACCGGGGCGTCCAAGGTCAACCTGATCGGCCACAGCCACGGCGGCCCCACGGTGCGCTACGTCGCGTCGGTGGCGCCCAACCTGGTCGCCTCGGTCACCAGCGTCGCCGGCCCGAACCAGGGCGCCGCGCTGGCGGATGCGCTCAACGGCACGCTGCCGGCGGGCTCGCTGTCGCGCACCGTCGTCGCCACCGTCGTCAACGGCTTCGCGTCGCTGATCGGGCTGATCTCGGGCAACAACGCGTCGCAGAACTCGTCGGCCGCGCTGAACTCGCTGTCGACGGCCGGCATGGCCAAGTTCAACGCCGCGCATCCGGAGGGCCTGCCCACGACCGCGTGCGGCCAGGGCCCGGCCGTGGCCTCCAACGGCGTGCGCTACTACTCGTGGAGCGGCGCGCAGCCCTTCACGAACGCGCTCGACCCGCTCGACGCGGGGCTGACGGTCGTGTCCGTGGTCTACGGCGGCGCCAGGAACGACGGCCTCGTCGGATCGTGCAGCAGCCACCTGGGCACCGTCCTGCGCGACGACTACGGCATGAACCACCTCGACGAGGTCAACCAGACCGCGGGCATCGTCAACTGGTTCGAGGTTGACCCCAAGAGCGTGTACCGCAACCAGGCCAATCGCCTGAAGAACCTGGGGCTGTGACATGCGTCCGCGCCTGCGCATGACGTGGGTCGCGGGCGTGGCCGCGGCGGCGGCGCTGGCCGCGGCCGGGTGGTCCGTCCTGCCCGCCGCGGCGCCGCGCGCGGACGCGCCCGCGTCCGCCGGGCGCGACGGGGCGCCGGCCGTCCCGGCGTCGCTCGCGGGCACCACGCCGGGCGGGGCGGCGCACGCGACGGCCGACGACGCGCTCGTGCTCGACCCGTCGCTGATCCGCCTGTTCGACTACTGGCTCACCACGGTCGGCGAGCAGCCGATCGCGTCGATCCGGTCGCAGGTCGAGCACGACCTCGACGGCCGGCTCGGGCCGCGCGCGGCGCGCCAGGCCAAGGACCTGTTCGCGCGCTACGTCCAGTTCAAGGAGGCGCTCAAGACACAGCGTCCGGCCAAGCCCGTGGGCCGCAGCGTCGACATCCTGCGCGAGGGCCTGCGCCGGATGCAGGCGCTGCGCGCGTCGTACTTCAGCCAGGCCGAGACGCTCGCGCTGTTCGGCCCGCAGGACGCCGAGGCGTCCGCCGCACTGGCGCGCATGGCCGTCGAACAGGATCCCGCGCTCGACGCGGCCACGCGCCAGCAGCGCCTGGCCGAGCTCGACGCGCGCCTGCCCGCCAGCGTGCGTGACGCGCGCGCCGCGTCGATGGCCGTCGTCCACCTCGAGGAAGCCGCACAGAAGATCCGCGCCGCCGGCGGCAGCGAGGACGACGTGTACCGCATGCGCGCTGCCGCGACCTCGCCCGAGGCCGCCAACCGGCTGGCCGAGGTCGATCGCGAGGAGGCCGCGTGGAAGGCGCGCATCGCCGCCTACCAGGCGCAGCGCGGCGCGGTGCTGGCGGCGCCGGGCGATGACGCGGCGCACGCGTCCGCGATGGCGGAGCTGCGCACTCGGCTGTTCACGCCGGACGAGCAGCGGCGGCTGGCCGCCTACGAAGATTGAAACGGCGGGCGTCGCGGAAAAACATGACACGCGTTGGCCGACTTGGCCGCGCAGCATCGGGCCTCCCCAACGATCGGAGCCCGACATGAACGCCACTCCCGCCGCCCTCGCCTGCGCCGCTTTGTGCGCCGCGACCGTCCTCGTGCCCGCCCCCATGCGCGCGCAGGCCGCGCCCGTGCGCGACGGCCTGCACGACTTCGACTTCCTCATGGGCCACTGGCATGCGCACCTGCGCCGGCGGGTGGATCCGTTGACCGGCTCGGCGCAGTGGATCGAGTACGACGGCACGTCGGTGATCTCCAAGATCTGGGACGGCCGCGCCAACACCGAGGAATTCAAGGTCGCCGTCGTCGCGCGCGACGCGCAGACCGAGGCAGCCGCCAAGCGGCCGATCATCGACGCGCAGACGCTGCGCCTGTACGACCCCGCCACCGGCCTGTGGAGCCTCTGGCTGGCCGACGCCGCGCGCGGCAAGCTGACCGGGCCGCCCACCATCGGCGCCTTCCGCGATGGCCGCGGCGAGTTCCTCGATGCCGAGGACTTCAAGGGCCGCCCCATCATCGTGCGCTACGTCTGGACGCGCCCGACGCCGACCTCCGCGCACTTCGAGCAGTCGTTCTCGCCGGATTGGGGCCGCACCTGGGAAGTGAACTGGATCTGCGACCTGACACCGGAGGCGTGAGCCTGTCGTCCTCACGGGTGTGCATCCGTGGAACGCCAACCCTGTCATCCGGCGCGCAGGATGACGGCCTGGCTTGCGTGCGTCGCACGCAACACGTTGCCACCCTTGGCTTGCCAACGAAGTAAAGAGTCTTTACAGCTTCATCATTCGCTGATCCGCAGCAACGCATCTTTCAAGGACACGTCGTGAACAACCGCCTATCGCATCGCAAAGCCCTCGCCGCCCGGCGACCGCTCGCGCGCTTGGCGCGACAGCCGGCGCTGCAGCGACCGCAACGACCCAGCCTTCCGGGACAAGCCCGCGCCTGATCGCGCGCCATCGCCAACCCTTTTCGAGGGGCCCGGATTCGCGAGAGTCCGGGCCCTTCTCTTTTCTTCGCCTCGTTAGCTCAGTTGGATCCAGAGCGCCGGCCTACGAAGCCGGAGGTCGCACGTTCGAATCGTGCACGAGGCGCCAACCCCCTCGGTGTAGCGCAGCTGGCAGCGCGTCTGCTTTGGGAGCAGAGGGTCGCAGGTTCGAACCCTGCCGCCGAGACCACTTTTCATCCGTCCCCTCGTGGCGGAATTGGCAGACGCACCGGTCTCAGA
>DATCRO010000369.1:0-2943 GCA_036569025.1 Burkholderiaceae bacterium | reverse complement strand
GTCGCAGAACAGCGCCATGCTGGTGACGTCGGGGGAGTTGGCCATGTCTTGTTGTCCGTTGGAAAGTTGTTCTCGAGGTCGCGCGCGCGGGCGTCACGCGCGGGGACGCGCGTCGGGCCAGGTCGAATAGGGCGCCGCGGCCAGGTTGGAGTTGAAGTAGCGCGGATCATGCGTCACCTCGTCGCCCAGCCAGGCGGGCCGCTCGAAGGCCGCGTCCTCGGCGGGGAGTTCGATCTCGGCGACCACCAGGCCGGCATTGTCGCCCTGGAACTCGTCGATCTCCCAGGCGTGGCCCGCATGCTCGATCCGGCGGCGCAGCTTGCGCACCAGCGGGCCGTCGCACAGCGCGAGCAGCTGCTGCGCGTCGGACACCGGGATCGGGTATTCGAACTCGGCCCGCACGGCGCCGGCGCTCGCGCCCTTGATCGTCAGCCAGGCCTGCTGCTGCACGATGCGCACGCGCACCGTGCGCTGCTTGTCGCGGTTGAGGTAGCCCTGGGCGTAGGCGAGCGCCGGCGCGGCGCGCCAGGCGTCGCCCACGACCAGGAACTTGCGCTCGATCTCGATGCCCATCACGGTGCTCCCGCCATTGCCCAGGCCGCATTGTCGTCGTGCCGCGGCGATAGAGTGGGGACCATGAACAAGATGACGAAGGACCACGTCGGCGGTGCGCTGCTGCTCGCGGTCGGGGTGGCCGTGGTAGTCGCGGGCGTCGGCTACGGCCTGGGCACGCTGCGCCAGATGGGCTCGGGCTTCTTTCCCGTCGTGCTGGGCGTGCTGCTCGCGCTGGTCGGCGTCGCGCTGCTGCTGAGCGCCGGGCGCGCGACGGGCAGCGTCGCCGACGAGCCGCCCGCCGAGATGGCGCACCTGGCCGGCCCGGTGGTGCAGTGGCGCGGCTGGCTGTGCATCGTCGGCGCCGCGCTCGCCTTCGTCGTGCTGGGCGAGCACGGGGGGCTGGTGCCGGCGTCGTTCGCGTCGGTGTTCATCGCGGCGATGGGCGACCGCGGCAACAGCGTCCGCTCGGCCGCCGCGCTGGCCGCCGGGCTGACGCTCGCCGGCGTCGTCGTCTTCCACTACGGCCTGCACCTGCTGCTGCCGCTGTTCGCCTGGTAGCGCGATGCACGACAGCCTGATGCAACTGATGTACGGCTTCGGCATCGCGCTGCAGCCCGCGAACCTGATGTGGTGCGTGTTCGGCGTGCTGGTGGGCAACCTGATCGGCGTGCTGCCCGGGATGGGGCCGCTGTCGACGATCTCGATGCTGCTGCCCATCGTGGCCGTCATCGCGCCGGTGCCGGGCATCCTGATGCTGGCCGGCATCTTCTACGGCTCGCAGTACGGCGGGGCGATCGGCGCGATCCTGCTGAACCTGCCCAGCCACCCGCCGCACGCGGTGACCTGCCTCGACGGCTACCCGCTGACGCTGCAGGGCCGGGGCGGAACGGCGCTGGGCATCACGATGATGGCGTCGTTCTTCGCGGCCTCGGTGGGCATCGTCGTGATGATCTTCCTGTCGCCGCTGCTGGTGAAGGCGGCCGACAGCTTCGGCCCGGCCGACATCTGCGCCATCATGCTGCTGGGCCTGCTGGCGGGCGCGACGATGGCGCGCGGCTCGCCGCTCAAGGGCGTGGCGATGACGGTGCTCGGCCTGCTGGTCGGGGTGGCCGGCACCGACGAGATCAGCGGCACCGCGCGCTACACGCTGGGGCTGTCCGAGCTGCGCGACGGCGTCGAGCTGGGTGGCCTGACGATGGGCCTGTTCGGCATCGCCGACTTCCTGGTCAGCGTCAACCGCACCACGGTCAACCCCGCCAACGCGCGCGTCTCGATGCGCGACATGCGCCCGTCCCGGGCCGAGATCCGCCAGTCGTTCTGGCCGATGCTGCGCGGCACCGGCGTGGGCACGGCCTTCGGCGCGCTGCCGGGCACCGGCCCGACCATCACCACCTTCCTGGCCTACGCGCTGGAGCGCCGGTGGTCCAGGACGCCCGAGCGCTTCGGCAAGGGCGCGCTGGAGGGCGTGGCGGCCCCCGAGGCCGCGTCGCACTCCAAGACGCAGGTCGACTTCATCCCGACGATGTCGCTGGGCATTCCGGGCGACGCCGTGATGGCGCTGATCCTGGGCGCGCTGATCATGAAGGGCCTGCAGCCCGGGCCGCAGATGGTCACCGACCACCCCGACATCTTCTGGGGCCTGATCGCCAGCTTCTGGATCGGCAACGTGCTGCTGGTGATCCTGAACGTGCCGCTGATCGGCGTGTGGGTGAGCATGCTGCGCGTGCCGTACCGGTTCCTGTATCCGGCGGCCCTGTTCTTCATCGGCGTGGGCGTCTACAGCACCCGCAACAACCTGTTCGACGTGGCCATCACCGCGGCCTTCGGCGTGATCGGGGCGGTGCTGCTGGCGCTCGAGTTCCCGCTGTCGCCCATCGTGCTGGGCTTCGTGCTGGGGCCGCAGCTGGAGCCGAACTTCCGGCGCGCGATGCTGCTGTCGCGCGGCGACCTGTCGGTGTTCCTGACGCGACCGGTGGCCAGCGGCTTCGTCGCGGCCAGCGCGCTGCTGGTGCTGGGGCAGCTGCTCGCGTGGGGACGCCGCCGGCGTCGCCCCGCGCCAACTTTGGCACGCTGACTCAGGGTCTTTGCGGGGTCGGCGGCGCGACGGCCGGTGCGCACAATCGAAAGCGTTCCCACCGCACGCAGGCCGCCATGATCCCGTCGCGCATCCCGTTGCTGGTCGTCTCGTCCCTGCTGCTCGCCGCCACGGCGGGCGCGGCCACCGTGAAGCCGCCCAAGGAGGCCGCGTTCGGCACGCGGACTCAGGGTCTTTGCGGGGTTCGGCCCGCGGCCCGTGGTGCGTAGGATCGGAAACGTTCCCACCGGACCCAGGCCGCCATGACCCCGTCGCGCTTCCCGTTGCTGGTCGTCTCGTCCCTCGTGCTGCTG
>DATCRO010000368.1:0-5994 GCA_036569025.1 Burkholderiaceae bacterium | reverse complement strand
CCGCCGACGTCGGCCGAACAGGTCGCGATGACGCTGCAGGCGTTCAGCGCCGACGTGCAGGTGACCGCGCAGGGTCCCACCACGACGCTGACCAGCGGCGGCGTGGCCACCTACACGATGACGGTGAGCAACGCCGGCCCCGATGCGTCGAGCAACCTCACGCTGCAGGACAACGTCGACGCCAGCCAGACGCTCGGCCAGGTCACCTGCGTGGCCAGCGGCGGCGCCACGTGCCCGGCGACCCTGGGCGGCGCCATGACGGTGCCCACCCTGCCCGCCGGCGGCACCCTGGTGTTCACCGTGCCTTCGACGATCGCCGCCAACGCGCTTGGCAGGGTCAGCAACACCATGTACGCGACGCCCAGCGGCGATCCGGTCGCGGCCAACAACGCCGCCACCGCGACGGCGTCGACCGCCATCGGCGCCAACGGCGCCGCGTCCTTCGTCACGCTGCAGAGCGATGCGGGCGACTACATCGGCGCCGGGCAGTCGTACGCGTACAGCAACGCGAACGCGAAGCTGACGGTCACCGCCAGCGGCGGCCACGTGCAGTTGGCCATCGACGGCAACGACTCCTGGTCGGCGGACTTTGCCGAGCCCAGCGCGCTCGCGACCCTGCAGGCGGGCAGCTACCAGAACCTGACGCGCTATCCGTTCGACGACGCCACGGTCGGCGGCCTGAGCTGGTGGGGCAACGGCCGGGGCTGCAACACGCTGACCGGCAACTTCACGATCGACCGGGCGACGTACTCGGGCTCGACGCTCACCGGGATCGACCTGCACTTCGAACAGCACTGCGAGGGCGCGGCTCCCGCGCTGCGCGGCCAGATCCACTGGCTCGCCAGCGACACGTCCACGGCGCCCGGCCCGGTCAATCCGGTGCCGTCGACGCTGTGGCGCGCCCCGGCGGCCGCCACGCCGGCCTCGGGCAACTACGTCTACCTGCAGAGCGACCAGAACGACTACATCGGCGCCGGCGCCACGCAGGTCTACACGCAGGCCAACGCGGTGCTCAGCCCCACGCTGTCGGGCCTGCACCTGGGCATCGCCGTCACGGGCAACGACAACTGGACGGGCGACTTCCAGGGCATGACCAGCATCTCGCAGCTGCAGCCCGGCTACTATGCGAACCTGCAGCGCTATCCGTTCAACAACCCGGTCACCGGCGGCCTGAGCTGGTCCGGCGACGGCCGCGGCTGCAACACGCTCACGGGATGGTTCGCGATCGACAGCATCACCGTGACCGCCGGCGCGCTGACGGCGGTGGACCTGCGCTTCGAGCAGCACTGCGAGGGCGGCGCCGCCGCGCTGCACGGCCAGATCCACTGGGTCGCCGGCGACACCACCGCTGCGCCCGGCCCGCAGAACCCGCCGCCCGCCAACCTGTGGGCGCCGGCCGCCGGCGCCACGCCGGCCGCGGGCAACTACGTCTACCTGCAGAGCGACCAGGGCGACTACATCGGCGGTGGCGCCACGCTGACCTACACGCAGGCCAACGCCGTGCTGTCGGTGACGTCCAACGGCAAGCACCTGGGCGTCTCGGTCACCGGCAATGACGGCTGGGGCGGCGACTTCCAGGCCATGGACAGCGTCGCGCAACTCCAGCCGGGCTACTACCCGGGACTGCAGCGCTATCCGTTCAACAACCCGGTCACCGGCGGCCTGAGCTGGTCGGGCGACGGCCGCGGCTGCAACACGCTCACCGGCTGGTTCGTGGTCGACAGCATCACCTACACGGCGGGCGTCCTGACAGCCGTCGACCTGCGCTTCGAGCAGCATTGCGAAGGCGGTACGGCAGCGCTGCACGGCAAGATCCACTGGGCCGCCGGCGACACCACCACGCCGCCCGGGCCGCAGACGCCGCCCGCGGGCCTGTGGGCGCCGCCGACGGGCGCCACGCCGGCCTCGGGCAACTTCGTCTACCTGCAGAGCGATCCGGGCGACTACATCGGCGGCGGCGCGACCGAGCTCGACACCGCGGCCAATGCCACGATCTCGGTCTACGGCTCGGGCGCGCTGGCGAACGTCTCGGTCGGTGGCTGGACGGGCAACTTCCGGGGCATGAACAGCATCGCGCAGCTGCAGCCCGGCTACTACGCGAACCTGCAGCGCTATCCGTTCAACAACCCCGTCACCGGCGGGCTGTCCTGGTACGGCAACGGCCGCGGCTGCAACACGCTGACCGGCTGGTTCGTCGTCGACGGCGTCACCTATGACGCCAACGGCCTGTCCTCGCTGGACCTGCGCTTCGAGCAGCATTGCGAAGGCGGCACGGCGGCGCTGCACGGCCAGGTGCACTGGACGAACGGCGCGTCGAGCGGCGGCACGCACTGAGCGCGCGGCGGCGCGGGCCGGACCCGCGCCGCGTCGACGCCGGCGGACCGCCGCGGCGCGATGTCCGCCCGCGCGTCCCTGGCCGGCGGGGTATGCGTCTTGCCGTTCAAGCGTTCGACCGAAACGCGAGGACGCCATGACCGACCCGGACAGGAACTATCCCAAGCCGCCCTTTCCCGAACAGCAGCAATCGTGGCCCGCGCTCGCGTGCCGGATGCAGCCGCCGCCCGACCATGGCGAGACGAGCTACGTCGGCTCGAACCGCCTGGCCGGCCGCAAGGCGTTGATCACCGGCGGCGATTCGGGCATCGGCCGCGCGGTGGCGATCGCGTTCGCGCGCGAAGGCGCCGACGTCGCGATCAACTACCTGCCCGACGAGGAGGAGGACGCCAGGGCCGTCGTCGCGCTCATCGAGCAGGCCGGCCGCAAGGCGGTCCCGCTGCCGGGCGACCTGCGCGACGCGGCCTTCTGCCGCCGGCTCGTGGAAGACGCCGCCAAGGGCCTGGGCGGCCTGGACATCGTCGTCAACAACGCCGGCCGGCAGGCCTCGTTCGACTCGATCGTCGACATCCCGGACGAGCACTTCGACGACGTCTTCAAGACCAACGTCTACGCGCTGTTCCACGTCACCAAGGCCGCGGTGAAGCACCTCAGGCGCGGCGCGGCCATCATCAACACCTCGTCGGTGCAGGCCTTCGATCCGTCGAAGGACCTGCTGGACTACGCGGCGACCAAGGCGGCCATCCTGTCGATGACGCGCTCGCTGGCCAAGCAGCTGGGCGAGCAGGGCATCCGCGTCAACGCGGTCGCGCCCGGGCCCTACTGGACGCCGCTGCAGCTGGCCGGCGGCCAGCCGATGGACAAGCTCGTGAAGTTCGGCGAGAAGACTCCGATGGGCCGGCCCGGCCAGCCGGCCGAGATCGCCGGGCAGTTCGTGCTGCTGGCGTCGCAGGAGTCGACCTTCACCACCGGCAACGTGTGGGGCAGCACGGGCGGGGAGACGGGCCCCTGACGGGCATGGGCCGGCCGGCGCGCTCCACCCCCGCGGTCGCCGCGCGCGACGGCTTCGTGCGCGTGCGCGGCGCGCGCGAGCACAACCTGAAGGACGTCGAGGTCGCGATCCCGCGCGACGCGCTGGTCGTGTTCACCGGCGTGTCGGGGTCGGGCAAGTCCTCGCTGGCGTTCGGCACGATCTACGCCGAGGCCCAGCGGCGCTACTTCGAGTCCGTCGCGCCGTATGCGAGGCGCCTGATCGACCAGGTGGGCGTGCCCGATGTCGACGAGATCGCCGGCCTGCCGCCGGCCGTCGCGCTGCAGCAGGCGCGCGGCACGCCGGGCGCGCGCTCGTCGGTGGGCAGCGTCTCGCAGCTGTCCAGCCTCGTGCGCATGCTGTATTCGCGTGCCGGCACCTACCCGCCGCGGCAGACGATGCTCTATGCGGAGGACTTCTCGCCCAACACGGCCCAGGGCGCCTGCCCGCACTGCCACGGCCTGGGCCGCGTGTTCGAGGTCACCGAGCAGACGATGGTGCCCGACCCGTCGCTGTCGATCCGCGAGCGCGCCATCGCGTCATGGCCGCCGGCCTGGCACGGACAGAACCTGCGCGACATCCTCGTGACGCTGGGCTATGACGTCGACCGCCCGTGGCGCGACCTGCCGAAGAAGGATCGCGACTGGATCCTGTTCACGCAGGAGCAGCCCACCGTGCCCGTCTACGCCGGCTTCACGCCCGCCGAGACCAGGGCGGCACTCAAGTCGAAGACGGAACCCAGCTACATGGGCACGTTCATGGGCGCGCGCAAGTACGTGCTGCATACGTTCGCGACGACGCAGAGCGCGCTGATGAAGAAGCGCGTGTCGCGCTACATGGTGGGCGGCCTGTGCCCCGTCTGCGAAGGCAAGCGGCTCAAGCGCGAGGCGCTGTCGGTGACGTTCGCGGGCGTGGACATCGGCACGATGGGGCAGATGCCGCTCGACGGCGTCGCCGCGCTGCTCGAGCCGGCCGCCGCCGGCCGCTTCGGCGACCCCGCGCCCGCGCGCGATGCGCAGGCGCCCACGCGCGCGGCGGCCAAGGCCGACATCGCGCGCCGCGTCGCGGCCGGGGGCTCGGCCCACGCGGCGTCGCCGGACGTGCGACGCACGCCCAACCTGTCGGAGGAGAAGCGGCTGGCCGCGCAGCGCATCGCGCAGGACCTGTGCGCACGCATCGCCACGCTGCGGGGCCTGGGCCTGGGTTATCTCTCGATGGAGCGCAGCACGCCCACGCTGTCGCCCGGCGAACTGCAGCGCCTGCGCCTGGCCACGCAGATCCGCTCCAACCTGTTCGGCGTCGTCTACGTGCTGGACGAGCCCACCGCGGGGCTGCATCCGGCCGACGGCGAGGCGCTGCTCGACGCGCTCGAGCAGCTGAAGGCGCAAGGCAACTCGCTGTTCGTCGTCGAGCACGACCTGGAGGTGATGCGGCGCGCCGACTGGCTCGTCGACGTCGGCCCGGACGCCGGCGAGAAAGGCGGCCGCGTGCTGTACAGCGGGCCACCCGATGGCCTGCGCGAGGTTGCGGCCTCGCACACGGCGCACCACCTGTTCGCCAAGGCCGCGTCGCGCCCGCGCGCGCCTCGAACGCCCTCGCACTGGCTGGAGCTGCGCGGCGTGACGCGCAACAACCTGCGCGGCCTCGACGCGCGCATCCCGCTGGGCTTGTTCACGGCGGTCACGGGCGTGTCGGGCTCGGGCAAGTCCAGTCTCGTGAGCCAGGCGCTGGTCGAGCTGGTCGGCGCGCATCTCGGCCACGAACCGGAGGCTGACGACGACGAGTCCGACGACGCGGCGCCCGAGGTCGTGCAGGCGACGCGTGGCCGCCTGGGGGCGGGCGCCGAGGCGATCCGCCGCCTCGTGCGCGTCGACCAGAAGCCCATCGGCCGCACGCCGCG
This sequence comes from Burkholderiaceae bacterium, assembly GCA_036569025.1. Lineage (GTDB taxonomy): Bacteria > Pseudomonadota > Gammaproteobacteria > Burkholderiales > Burkholderiaceae_C > Scleromatobacter. The sequence goes on along the minus strand of DATCRO010000368.1, from coordinate 730 downwards.
CTCCAACCTCGCGACGTACACCGGCCTGTTCGACGCGGTGCGCAAGCTCTACGCTGACACGCCCGCGGCGCGCAAGCGGCGCTACGACGCGGGCCGGTTCTCGTTCAACGTCGCCAAGGGGCGCTGCCAGACCTGCGAGGGCGAGGGCTTCGTCAGCGTCGAGCTGCTGTTCATGCCCAGCGTCTACGCGCCGTGCCCGGCCTGCCACGGCGCGCGCTACAACGCGGACACGCTGAAGATCACGTGGAACGGCCGCCACATCGCCCAGGTGCTGGACATGACCGTCGACGACGCGCTGGCCTTCTTCGACGGCGAGTCCGCGGTGCGCAAGCCGCTGTCCGTGCTGAGCGACATCGGCCTGGGCTACCTGCGGCTCGGGCAGCCGGCCACCGAGCTGTCGGGTGGCGAGGCGCAGCGCATCAAGCTCGCGACGGAGCTGCAGCGGCCGCAGCGCGGCGACACGCTGTACGTGCTGGACGAACCCAGCACGGGGCTGCACCCGTCGGACGTCGACCGGCTGATGGCGCAGCTGCAGGGCCTGGTGGATGCGGGCAACACGGTGGTGGTCGTCGAGCACGAGATGCGCCTCGTCGCTGCCAGCGACTGGGTGATCGACATGGGCCCCGGCGCGGGCGACGAGGGCGGGCGCATCGTCGCGTGCGGTCCGCCGGACGAGGTCGCACGCGCAGGCGCGAGCCGCACCGCGCCCTATCTGCGTGCGGTGCTGGGC
>DATCRO010000367.1:0-2540 GCA_036569025.1 Burkholderiaceae bacterium | reverse complement strand
CGCCGATGCAGGCCGCGGCCACGGCCAGCCCGATGCCGCCGCCAGCGCCGGTCAGCAGCACGTGCCTGCCCTGCAGCCGGCCGCTCATGGCCTGTGCCCCGAAGCGGCCTGCACGAAGCGCGCGACGCGTTCGTTCGCGCGACGCACGGCGTCGATCAGGCGCTGGTCGCCCGCGATGTCGCCCCACAGCCCCACGTCGGAACACAGTGCGACCACAGGATCTGCAGCGTCGCAGATCGCGTGCGCCACGGCCTCGTCCATGCCCTGGTCCTGGTAGACGTAGGGCAGCGCGCCCTTGTGCCAGCGCTGCAGGAAGGCCAGGAACAGCGCGGGCAGCATCGCCACGCTCTCGATGGGCTGGCCGGCCGCGAGGCGCTCGCGCACCGTCGGCGCGATGAAGCCAGGGATCTTCGAGAAGCCGTCCGCCGCCACGCGCTGGTTGGTGTCGCGGATGGCGGGGTTGCCGAAGCGGTCGAGCACCACGTCGCGATACGCCGCGAGGTCGATGGGGCTGGGAGTCAGGCAGGGAATGACGTCGTCGGTGACGTAGTCGTAGGCCATCTTGCGGATGGCCGCGTCGTGCGTGCCCTCGTGGATGAAGCCGAGCCCCACCAGCGTGCCCGCCCAGGCCACGCAGCTGTGCGTGGCGTTGAGGATGCGGATCTTGGCCTCTTCATAAGGCTGCACCGACTCGACCAGCTGCACGCCCACGCGGCCCCAGTCGGGCCGGCCGGCCGCGAAGTCGTCCTCGATCACCCACTGGATGAAGCTCTCGCCGGTGATGGCGGCCGCGTCGTCGCGACCCGTGGCAGCCTTCACGCGGGCGCGCAGTTCGGGCGGCGGGCGCGGCGTGATGCGGTCGACCATCGCGTTCGGGCAGCGCGTGTTCGCCTTCACCCAGGCGAGCAGATCGGCATCGCCCGCCAGTTCGATGAATTCCAGCAGGCCGGCGCGGAAGCGGTCGCCGTTGTGGCGCAGGTTGTCGCAGTTCAGCAGCGTCAGCGGGCCGGCGTTCGTGGCCTTGCGCGCGCGCAGGATGGCGCAGACGGCGCCGTAGATCGTCACGCCCTTGCCTTCGGTCTCGCCGCTTTCGCCGCGGCGCGCGCGCTCCACGTCGGCCGCGAGGTCGGGGAACGACAGGTCGAGCCTGCCCTTGTCGTCGAGGTAGTAGCCCGCCTCGGTCACGGTGAAGGACACGATGCGCGTCGAGGGCGCCGCGCCGCGCGCGATCACCTTGGCCAGCGAGGGCTCCCAGGGCAGCACCTCGCGAATCGCGGAGATCTCCTCGTAGCGGTACTCGGCCGCGGGGGAGACGGTTTCGAGCGTGTAGCGCCCGCCCTGCGCCTCGAGCGCTGCGACGACCTCGGCCATGTCCGGCCGGATGTTGGCGCCGGAGATCGACCAGCGGGTGTCGCCCGCGTCGATCAGCCGCTGCAGGTACACGGCCTGGTGGGCGCGGTGGAACGAGCCCAGGCCGAGATGGAGCACCGTGAACTCGGAAGGAGCCGGTGGAGTTTGCGCAATGGTCACGAGAAGGTCCGTTGAAAAGACGGTGGACGGAAATTCGATGTCACGCGAAGACCGAACGGCCCTCGCGGTTGAAGAGATGGAGCACCGACGGATCGAGCTCCACTGCCACGTCGTCGCCGGCCTGCAGCGGCGTGCGGTCGTTCTGACGCGCGATCAGCGGCACCCCGCCCACGTCGACGTGGATCAGCGTGTCGGCGCCCAGTGCCTCCACCAGCTCGACGCGGCCGAGCACGTCCGACACCGGCGCGCCCTGCTTCGGATGCACGCGCAGCCCCTCGGGGCGCACGCCCAGGAAGCCGTCGGCGGGCAGCCTGCCTCCGGTGGCGGCGGAGAAGGTGGGAATCGCGTTTGCCGCCACCATGTTCATCGACGGCATGCCGATGAACTGCGCGACGAACTGGTTGGCCGGGCGGTCGTACAGCTCCAGCGGCGAGCCGACCTGCTCGATCAGCCCGTCCCTCAGCACCACCACGCGGTCAGCCAGCGTCATGGCCTCGACCTGGTCGTGCGTCACGTAGATGGTGGTCGCGCCGAGCGCGCGGTGCAGTTTGTGGATCTCCACGCGCGTGTTGCCGCGCAGCGCGGCGTCGAGGTTCGACAGCGGCTCGTCGAACAGGAACACCTTCGGCGCACGCACGATGGCGCGCCCGATGGCCACCCGCTGGCGCTGGCCGCCCGAGAGGTCCTTGGGCGTGCGGTCGAGGTACTGCGTGAGGTTCAGCGTCTTCGCCGCGTACTCGACCTTGGTCTTGATCTCGCTCTTGGAGACGCCCGCCAGCTTGAGCGCGAAGGACATGTTGTCGTACACGCTCATGTGCGGATAGAGCGCATAGCTCTGGAACACCATCGCGAGATCGCGCTTGCCCGATGGCGCCCAGGTGATGTCCTTGCCGTCCAGCAGCAGGTTGCCGCTGGTGATCGGCTCCAGCCCCGCGATCAGCCGCAGCAGCGTCGACTTGCCGCAGCCCGAGGGCCCGACGAAGACGATGAACTCGCCCTTCTGGATCTGC
>DATCRO010000366.1:0-7926 GCA_036569025.1 Burkholderiaceae bacterium | reverse complement strand
CCCGCCGTCAAAGAGCGCCAGGCCGCCGTGGCGAGGCGCTGCGCATGCGTCGTCGGCGCGGCCTGGCGTCGCCCGGCCAGCCAACTGCGCGCGTAGAACTCGGTGGCCCCCAGCACCAGCGCGGGGATGAGGTCGCCGGGCAGCGGCAGGATGCGGCCGGCCTCGGCGTCGCGGGCCAGGATCTCGTCGATCGGCGAGTAGCGCGCGAGCAGGCGTTGCGTCAGGTCGTCGCCGTACGGGCCCTGGGCGACCAGGTCGCGCGCGAGGAACACGAAGTACGCGCACTCGGGCTGCGCGGTGATCCATTCCGTGGTGGCCTCGATCAGCGCCTCGACCACCGCGCGGCCGTCGTGCAGGCCCTCGATGCGGCTGGCGATGGCGCGGCTCTGGTCGTCGAGCGCCACGAAGAACAGCGCCGCGACGACGCCTTCCTTGTTCTTGAAGTGGTGGTAGATCGTGCCCACGCTCTGGCCGCTGGCCTTGCGCAGATGTTCGATGGTGGTGGCCTCGACGCCGTTGGCGTTGAACAGCGTCAACGCGTGGCGCAGCACGCTGCGGCGGCTGGCGTGGCGCGCGTCGGGCAGGGCGTGCGCCAGCAGCCGTTCGGCGGCGGCCGCCTGGGCGGCCGACAGGTTCTTGCGTGCCATGGCTGCATTCTATTCGAACAATGTTCTAGAATAGTGTTCTAGAATTTCGGCCTTGCTGGAACCGCATCCATTCCGCCGTGCCGCCAGTTCCCGGCACAACCCCGAGGACGCCGTGATTCCTTCCCGACTCGAGCCCCGCTACGCGACCATCAACGCCCTGGGCGTGCTGGACAACCCGAACCTGCCCCTGGGGCCGGCGGAGGCGGGCGACCCGGCGCTGGTCAGCGGCACGCGCGCCATCGACGCACGCGCGCTGGCCGACGCCCGCAGCGCCGGGCTGTCGGCGGTCAACATCACGCTCGGGCATGTGGCCGGCAGCGGCGACGCGTTCGCCGAGACGGTGCGCGACATCACCGGCTGGAACGCGTTCATCGCCCGACACGCGGCGATGCTGCGCCGCGTGCAGTGCGTCTCCGATATCAGCGCCGCCACCCAGGCCGGCCAGGTCGGCGTCATCTACGGCTTCCAGAACACCGAGATGCTGGGACGCGAGATCGACCGCGTGCGGCTGTTCGCCAAGATGGGCGTGCGCGTCATCCAACTCACGTACAACGGCCGCAACGCGGTGGGCGACGGCGCGACGGTGCAGGGCGATGCCGGCCTCACGCGCTTCGGCGCGGAGGTGGTCGAGAAGCTGCAGGCCGAAAACGTGCTCGTCGACCTGAGCCACAGCAGCGAGAAGACGTGCCTGGACGCGCTCGCGGTCGCCAAGCGCCCGCTGGCGATCACGCACTCGGCCTGCCGCGCGGTGGCCGACCACCCGCGCAACAAGTCCGACGCCGAGCTGCGCCGGCTGGCCGACCAGGGCGGCGTGCTGGGCCTGTACTTCATGCCCTACCTGCGCCTCGCCGGCCAGCCGATGGCCGCCGACCTCGTCGCGCACCTGGAGCACGCGCTGCACGTCTGCGGCGAGGACCACGTGGGCCTGGGCACCGACGGCGGCACCACGCTGCACGACGACATGACGGCGTACCGTCGCCGGCTCGAGGACGAGATCGCGCAGCGCCGCGCGCTGGGCATCGGGGCGCCGGGCGAGACGGCGGACGTCGTCACCTTCCTGCCCGACCTGTGCGGCCCGACCCAGTTCCAGCGCCTGGCCGACCTGCTGGCCGCGCGCGGCCATGGCGCGTCGCGCATCGAGAAGATCCTGGGCGGCAACTTCCGCCGCCTGATGGCGCAAGCCTGGAGCCTCCCGCACTGAAAGGCCCCGCATGACCGGCATCCACCGTCGCGGCCCGGCCGCGTTCGCCCTTCTGTTGCTGATCGTCGGCGGCACGCCGGCGCTCGCGCACGACGACGATGTCCGCATCCATGGCGTGGCGGTCGGCACCCAGGCGCTCAAGGCCTTGCCCGGCGGCGTGACGCAGGCCGACTACGGCTTCAGCGAACGCGGGCGCGGCGACCAGATCCATGCGCGCTGGACGCTCGACGCGCGCGGCCTGCCCGCCACCTACGACGCCCAGGGCAACGACTACTGGAAGGTGCCGATCACCGAGCACTTCGAGGTCGCCGCCGGCCGGGCGAGCTGGAACAACCGCATCGAGACGGGCTCGGCCGAGTGGGCGGCCCCGGGTGCGTTCTACCTGCCGGCCAACGCGCCGCCCGAGTTCACGGGCGTGCTGGCGCGCGCGCTGCTCAAGGCGCCCGGCCATCGGCTGAAGCTGCTGCCCGCGGGCGAGGCCTGGCTCGAGCGCGGCGCGCGCGTCGACGCCGGCGGCCACGCGCTGACGCTGTACCGCCTGGGCGGGATCGAGTTCACGCCGGTGCCGGTCTGGCTGGACGAGCAGGGCGCCACCGCGGCCGTCATCGACGACTGGTTCGAGGTGCTGTCGGCCACCGCGAAGCCGCGGTTCGCGAAGCTGCAGGCCGCGCAGGCCGCGGCCGACCAGGCCTGGAGCGCGGACGTCGCGCGCCGCCTCGCGCACCGGCCCGAGGGCGCGCTGATGATCCGCCACGCGCGCCTGTTCGACCCGCGCGACATGGCGGTGCGCGACGACATCCGCGTGCTGGTGCGTGGCGGCCACGTCGTGCGGGTCGACCCCGACGACACTGGCGCCGCGCCGCCCGACACCGAGGTGATCGACGCCGCGGGCCGATTCCTGATGCCGGGCCTGTGGGACGTGCACCAGCATTTCTCCGGCGTGGACGGCGCGTTCGATCTCGTCGCCGGCGTCACCAGCGCGCGCGACATGGCCAACGACAACGTGCCGCTCATGGCCCGCGTCGCGCGCTTCGACGCCGGCACGGAGCTGGGCCCGCGCGTCGTGCTCGCCGGCATCGTCGAGGGCACCGGTCCGCTCGCGGGTCCGACGCCGGTGCGCATCGAGAACCTGAAGCAGGCGCAGGACGCCGTCGACTGGTACGCCGCCCACGGCTACGAGCAGATCAAGATCTACTCGTCGTTCCCGCCCGCGCTGGTGCGTCCCATCGCCGACATGGCCCACGCGCGCGGGCTGCGCGTGAGCGGGCATGTGCCCGCGTTCATGCGCGCGCGGGAGTTCATCGAGGCCGGCGCCGACGAGATCCAGCACATGAATTTCATCGTGCTGAACTTCTTCCCCGACGTGCAGGACACGCGCAGCAAGGATCGCTACACGATCACGGCGGACAAGCTGCAGCAGCTCCGGCTCGACTCGCCAGAGTTCGCCGATTTCCTGCGGCTGCTGCAGGCCCGCCACACCGTGCTGGATCCGACGCTCTCGGTGTTCCAGGACTTGTACTCCGGCGCGCCCGGCCGCTGCGCACACAGCCTGTGCCCGTTCATCGAGCGCTTCCCGCCGGTGACGCGGCGCCGCCTGCTCTCCGGCGCGGTCGCGGTGCCCGAGGGCAAGGACGAGGTCTACGCGCAGGCGCTGCCGGCGCTCGAACGCCTGCTCAAGCGCCTGCACGACGGCGGCGTCACGCTGATGGCCGGCACCGACGCGTTCGCCGGCTACACGCTGCACAACGAGCTGGCGCTGTACGTCGAGGCCGGCATCCCCGCGCCCGAGGTGCTGCGCCTGGCCACGCTGGTGCCCGCGCAGGTGCTGGGCGTGGCGGGGCCGTCGCAGCGCGGCTTCATCGCGCCGGGCAAGCAGGCCGACATGATCCTGGTCGACGGCGATCCCACCCAGGACATCGGCGACCTGCGCCACGTCTGGCGCACGATCAAGGACGGCAAGGTCTACGATCCGGCGCAGATCGAGCAGGCGATGGGGGTGAGTCGATGAGCGACGCACGGCCGCCCCAAGTCGCTCGCACTGCAGCCGTCAGGCGGAGGGAAGCTTTTGTGAGCAACACGGAGATCGAACGCCTGTCCGGCAGCGGCGTGCTGCCGGCCACGCTGCCGTTCCCGGAGGGCACCGCGGTCGGGCCGCTGGTGTTCCTGTCGGGCCAGTTGGGCAACGTGCCCGGCACGCTCACGCTGGTGCCGGGCGGCATCCGCGCCGAGGCCCGCCAGGCGCTGGAGAACATCGCGACGGTGCTGCGCAGGCAGGGCCTGGACATCGCCAACCTCGTGCGCTGCACCGTGATGCTGGCCGACATGGCCGAGTGGCCGGCCTTCAACGAAGCCTACGCCGAGTTTTTCGCGGGTCATCCGCTGCCGGCGCGCAGCGCGTTCGGCTGCAACGGCCTGGCGCTGGGCGCGCGGGTCGAGATCGAGTGCACGGCGGCACGTTGAAGGACGACGGGCCGGCTGCGCGAACGATCCGGAAAGCAAAAAGCCCAACCGCGACCGGATGGGCTTCATGAGCACTTCTTGCCGCGACGTCGTCGCGAGGCTGGCTCCCCGACCTGGGCTCGAACCAGGGACCTACGGATTAACAGTCCGGCGCTCTACCGACTGAGCTATCGGGGAACTGCGAAGCCTCTCAGTATAACCAGATTTTCGAGAACGTCAAAACTTTGCTTCGAGTGATGCGTGGAAGGTACGCGGCTCGAGCGGGAACAGATAGGCGTGGTCGTACTGGTAAGGCGCCTCGCGCCAGGCGCGGCGGTCGAACAGGTTGTCGACGCCGGCGCGCCACGTGAGCGTGGTGCCGCCCAGCGACTGCACGTAGCGGGCGCCGAGGTCCCAGCGCGTCCAGCCGGGGATGCGCGTCGAGTCGTCGGGGAAAACCTCGCGCGGGCCCTCGTAGGCCATGTTGGCCAGCACGCTCAGGCCGGGCAGGGCGGCGACGGCGTAGTCGGCCAGCAGCTTCACGGAACGCCCCGGGACGTTGGTCGGCGTGCGGCCGATGGCCGGGTCGCTGCCGCCCTCGTTGCGCGCGCGCTGCGCCATCACGCTGGCGCGCAGCATCAGCCCGTCGATGCGCGTCTGCGCCTCGCCCTCGATGCCGCGCGTGTGCTTGTTGCCGTCGCGCACGTGCAGGTACTCGTTGGTGTCGCTGGCGGACTGCGACGGGTCGGCCAGCACGTCGGCGTACTGCGGCTGCACGACATCGTAGACCGCGATGCCCCACTGGTCCGCGCCGATCGCATGCTTGAAGCCGCCTTCCCACTGGCGGCTGCGCGTCAGCGGCTCCGGCAGGCCCTTGTCCTTGAAGAACGGGGCGTTGGGCGTGACGCTGCTCTCGGCGCCTTCGCCCCAGCTCACGTAGACCATGTCGTGCTCGCCCAGCTGGCGGCTGACGGCCAGCCACGGCGTCGTGAACGACTGTCGGTAGTCGGTGGCCGTGCTGGCGTCGCCCGTGGACGTCGGCGCCGTCTGGCGATGCAGGCGCGTGTGGCGCAGTCCGCCCCAGGCGGACCAGTCGGCGCCGAGTTCGACCGCGTCGCGCAGGTAGATCTCGGTGCTGCGTTCGGTGCGGTCGGTGTTGGGCGTCGTCAGGGACGGGTCGTCCTGGCTGACCGGGATCATCGTCTGGCCGTCGCTGGTGCCGATGCCCACGAAGTTGTAGGCCTCGTCGTTGAAGCGGCCGGTGAACACCGTCTCGAGCGCGCCGGCGGTGGCCGCGTGGCGCAGCGGGCCGGTCGTGAACGTGCCGGCGACCGAGATGTCGAGATCGCGCGTCTGGCGGCGCTCGTCGTCGCTGCGGAAGTCGTAGAGCGCGAAGCTGCCGTCGCTGGCGAAGCTGTTGCAGGGGACGCAGTCCGCGTTGCCGCCGAAGGCGAAGGCCAGGTGGTCGTTGCTGACCAGGCGTTGCTGCAGCGCCTGCACCTTGAGCGTCCAGTCCGGCGCGAGCGCCTGCGTGAAGCGCAGCGACATCGTGTTGCCCTGGAGCACGACCGGGATCGACCACGGCTGGTCGTTCAGGTTGATGTGCGGGTCGATCTGGTGCGGGTCGGGCACCACGCCGCCCCAGGTGCTGAACGCCGGCACGCTGGGCTGCGACTGCACGCTGTGCTCGAACTCGAATTCGAGCAGGCTGCCGTCGGCGATGCGCCAGTCGGTCGCGATCGACGCGAGGCTGCGATGGCCCTTGTCGTCGCGGAAGTTCGGATCGAGGCGCGTGGCCGACAGGTTCACGCGGGCGCCGAACTGGCGGCGCTCGCCGAAGCGCTGGCTCAGGTCGGCCGCGGCGCCGACGGTGCCTGTCTGCGACCACAGCAGCGTGGCGCTGCGCAGGTCGGCGTCCGGGCGCTTGACCACCAGGTTGACGATGCCGCCCGGCGCGCTCGTGCCCGACTGCATGCCGCTCAGGCCCTTGAGCACCTCGACGTCCGACTTGTTGTCCAGCGGCAGCGAGGTCTCCGCGTTGATGGGCAGTCCGTCGCGGCGGAAGTTGCGCTGGTTGTCGACCTGGAAGCCGCGCACGGTGAAGGTCGTCCAGTAGCCGACCGCGTTGTACGAGTCGGTGATGCTGGCGTCGATGCGCGTGAGGTCCGACAGCGAGGTGGCGCCGATGTCGGCCAGCACCTTGCTGTCGATGACGTCGGCCTGGATCGGCGTGCGCGAGAGCGGCTGGCCCCAGCCGGTGACGCCGGCGGTGTCGGACGCGCTGCGCGCGGTGACCTGCACGCTCTGCACGGGCGTGTCGTCCGCGCGCGCCGGGCCGGCGAGCGCGAGCGCGGCCGCGGCGAGCGGCGTCAGGAGAACGGAATGGGAACGGGTAGCGGAAGCCATCGAGCTCTTTCAAAGCGATGGCAGGGGAACGGAGTCGGAAGACCGGGACGCGAATGGTCCCGTCGGTGCGACCGCTTCCCTGCGCGAGGATTACCTCGGACCGCGGCTTGCGCCGTCGGCCTGGCCGTGAAGGCCAATCAGGTTCAAAGGGACTTTCTCAGCCAGCCTCTCGGCCAGCACCCCTAGCGAAATGCGCGCCGCAGGATTGCGACGCGCGGGTGGGATTGTGCCCCAAACCCCGGGAAAACGCGGGGCGGGTGTTGCGCGCAGGCTGCTCGGGACCCGCGCGCCGGAGGCCTCAGGCCTGCGTGTACGCCGTCTTCACGACGGTGAAGAACTCCGCCGCGTAGCGGCCCTGTTCGCGCGGCCCGTAGCTCGATCCCTTGCGGCCGCCGAAGGGCACGTGGTAGTCCACGCCCGCGGTGGGCACGTTGACCATCACCATGCCGGCCTGCGCGTGGCGCTTGAAATGCGTGGCGTGCTTCAGCGACGTGGTGGCGATGCCGGCCGACAGCCCGAACGGGGTGTCGTTGGCCTGCGCCAGCGCTTCCTCGTAGTCGCGCACGCGGCTCACGCTGACCACCGGGCCGAACACTTCCTCGCGGTTGATGCGCATCTGCGGCGCCGACTCGGTGATCAGCGCGGGACGCATGTAGAAGCCGGACTGGCCGTCGGCGTTGCGCTCGATCGCCTCGCCGCCGAACGCGAGTTTCGCGCCCTCGGCCTGCGCGATGCCCACGTAGTCCAGATCCTGCTTGAGCTGCGTCGCGTCGACCACCGGGCCGATGTCGGTGCCCGGCTTGCGCGCGTTGTCGACCTTGAGCGTCCTCAGCTTGTCGATGACGCCCGCGACGAAGCGGTCATGGATGCCCTCGGTGACGATCACGCGCGATGACGCCGTGCAGCGCTGGCCGGTGGAGTAGAAGCCGCTCTGCACCGCGCAGTTGATCGCGACGCCCAGGTCGGCGTCGTCGAGCACGACCATCGGATTCTTGCCGCCCATCTCGAGCTGGAACTTGGCCATGCGCGCGACGCACGCCTGCGCGACGCGCTGGCCCGTGGCCACCGAGCCGGTGAAGCTGATCGCGTCGATGCCGCGATCCTCCAGCATCGTGGCGCCCACCTGCGCGCCGCGGCCCATGACGAGGTTGAGCACGCCGGCGGGCAGGCCGCAGCGCGACAGGATCTCGCACAGCGCCCACACCGAGCCCGGCACCAGGTCGGCCGGCTTGA
>DATCRO010000365.1:0-3066 GCA_036569025.1 Burkholderiaceae bacterium | reverse complement strand
GCTCATGTTGGCCAGGAAGGCCGCCTTGGCGCGCGAGGCCTCGCCGGCCGCCTCGACGGCGACGGTCAACTGCTCGGTGCGCCGCTCGACGGCCGCCTCCAGGCCTTCGGTGGCGCGCAGCAGGTCCTGGCGCATCGATTCCTGGGCGGCGGCGGTGTCGGCCACTTCCCGCCACGGGCTCGCCACCTGCACCGGGCGCGCGAGGTCGAGCCGGCCGATGCGCTCGCTCTCCTCGGACAGCTGCCGCAGCGGGCGCGCGAAGCGGCGCGCCACGCTCAGCGCCGCGGCGGCGGTCAGCAGCAAGGTGACCAGCAGGATCGCGGCCAGCGTCGCCCATTGGCGCGTGCCGACCAGGGCGAAGTCCGATTCGGGCGCCAGCACCGCCACGTGCAGCGAAGCGCGTCCCCGGATCGCGATGCGCGAGAAATGCGCCAGCCAGGCCTGCCCGCCCACGCCCAGGCGCAGCGCGGTGCCCGGCGGCGACCCCTGCGCGCGCCAGTCGTCGAACGCAGCCGCCAGGGCAGGCTGGCCGAGCGCGGCGATCGGCTGCAGCGCCAGCGCGGCGGCGCGCGCATCGTCGACCGCGGCGGCACCGCCCGGCAGGCCGACGAGCCGGCCGTCGTCGGTCAGCACCACGGCAAAGCCATGCGCGCTGACCTCGAAGCCGCGCGTGAAGCGGGAGATGTCGTCGAGGGTGACGTCGGTGGTGCTGGAATTGACACGGCCGTCGGGCGTCTTCCATTGCACGACGGCCGACAGGCCGGGCCGTCCGGTCGAACGGAAAGTGAACGGCTCGGTCCAGACCACCTCCGGCCCGGGCGGCGTCTCATGCACCTGGACGAACCACGGGCGCCGGCGGGCGTCGTAGTCGCTGGCGGCGGTCGTGCGCTCGACGAGCCGGCCGTCCAGCGTCCAGGTGGCGTCGACCTCGGTGCCGGGGTGCGCCTGGGGATCGGTCGAGCGCGTCCGGAACTGGCCGGGGCCGGCCTTGCGCAGCAGCACCTCGCGGCCGGAATCGTCGGCGATCGTCACCGACGACACGGCCGGCTCGTGCATCAGTTCGGTGCCGAGCAGGCGGACGATGCCGGCCTCGTCGGTGTTGGACATCAGCCCCAGCGCGCCCCAGTCGCGCCGCAGCCGGGCGATCGTGTCGACGCGCTTGAACAGGCTGGACAGGGCGGCGTCGACCTCGCGGGTGGAGCGCTCGAGCTCGGCCCGGGCGACGGCGCGGCGCGCCGGTTCGACCAGGAGGCTCTGGACGCCGGCGAACGCCAGCGCCAGCGACAGCACGGCCACGGCCAGCGAGGACGCCAGCAGGCTCCTGCCGATGGGCACGAGGCGGCGCGGCGGCTGCCTGGCGCCTCCGGAAGCGTTCGTCATCCATCCTCCCAGATCGGCGCCGACGCCAACGACGGCGCGGGCCACGACAAGCGCCGCAGCCGATTGTCGAGTCTAGTCCACGTCCCTGTCCCCCAAACCCGGCTGTCCGTCCCCTAATTTCAGGACTTGCGCGACGCGCGAGGCACAAAGGCACAGAATCGCTCATCGATTTCGCCATCGGCCTGCCGATAACCCACGGGAACACCTGCTCGACCGCAGGCGCGCCGCGAGGGTCGCGCCGCGCCAACGAAAAGAATCCACAACGCGCCAATGACGCCAGCGAACCCGGTCGTCGCCTTCGCCCGCCGTCTCGCCGACGGCTGGTGGCGCTCGGGCATGCTCGCCGTGTACACCGACGAGGATCGCGATTCCGCCCAGATCCGCGCCGCGCACCTGGGCGCCGTGATCCGGCTCACGCCGTTCACGATGGCGGCCAACTTCCTCAATGGCGCGCTGGTGGTCTGGGCCTACCGCGCCGACCGGCCCACCGGCATGTGGGCCTGGCTGGGGGCGCTGTACGCGCTGTGCCTGATGGCGCTGGCCGGCTGGTGGCGCGGCCGCCACCGCGTGAGCACGATGGCCACGCCGGCGGCGATCCGCCATGCCAACGTGCACGCCAACCTGCCGGCGCTGGTGTGGGCGCTCCTGCCCATCCTCTGGTTCGCGCATGCGCAGCCGCAGCAGCAGATCCTGGTGGTGGCGCTCGTCACGGGCATGCTGGCGGCCGGCGCCTTCGTGCTGAGCCCGCTGCCGGTGGCGGCGACGTGCTTCGTGGCGATCTTCGCGTCCGCGGGCGTCGTCGCGTGCTGGCTCACCGGCGACCGCATCTTCGTGGCGGTGGGCTGCCTGCAGACGATCTACGCGGCGGTCGTCGTGCTGGGCACGCTGGCGATGTCGCGCAAGGCCACGGCGCTGCTCAAGTCGCAGGCCGAGGCCAAGCGCCAGGAACGCATGATGGCCGTGCTGCTGCACGACTTCGAGCAGAACGCCGCCGAGGCGCTGTGGGAGACGGGGCGGGACGGCTGCGTGGCGCACCACTCGCCGCGCCTGGCCACGCTGCTGGGGCTGGACGAGGCGATGCTGCGCCAGCGTCCATTCCTGGAACTGCTGGCCCACGGCGGCGTGGACGTCGCGCCGCTGCGCGCCGCGCTCGAGGCGGAGCGGCCGTTCAAGGAGCTGCGGCTGTCGGCCAGCGCGCCGCATGGCGCCCGGCATTGGCAGATCAACGGCAAGCCGCTGGACGACGACGAGGCGCGCATCGTCGGCTGGCGCGGCGTGATCGCCGACGTCACCGAACAGGTGATGGCGCAGGAACGCCTGCAGCACCTCGCCCACACCGACTCGCTGACCGGCCTGGCCAACCGCTTCACGCTGCACGGCGCGCTGCGCGCGGCGATCGCGCAGCGGCGGCTGGTCGCGCTGCTGGCCCTGGACCTCGACCACTTCAAGCTGGTCAACGACACCCACGGCCACGCCGCCGGCGACCAACTGCTGCAGCACGTGGCCGCGCGCCTGCTCGCGTGCCGCCGGCCCGCCGACCTGGTCGCGCGCCTGGGCGGCGACGAATTCGCCGTGCTGGTGCTGGACGACCCCGGCGCCGCGGTCGACGTCGACGCGCTGTCGCAGCGCCTGATCGACGTGCTGGAGGAACCCGTGGACATCGGCGGCCGCGCGACGCGCGCATCC
>DATCRO010000364.1:0-4004 GCA_036569025.1 Burkholderiaceae bacterium | reverse complement strand
GAGCCGCACAGGCGGTTCAGCGTGACGCCGGGCACGTCGACCGGCAGGCCGGCCAGCAGGGCGCTCATGCGGGCGACGTTGCGGTTGTCCTCGCCGGCCTGGTTGGCGCACCCGTACAGGACGTCGTCGATCGCCGCGGGGTCGAGTTCGGGATGGCGCGCCAGCAGCGCCCGGATTGGAATGGCACCCAGGTCATCGGCTCGCACCGCGGACAGGGAACCGCCGTAGCGGCCGAATGGCGTGCGCAGTGCATCGCAGATGAAGGCGTCGGTCATGGTGGGTGGGCGTCTCTTCTGGCAGATTTGTTCGCAGGAAGAACAATTATTCGGAATCCGGGTCCTGCCGGCGGATTTTGCGCGCTTTCCGGCTTCATCCGGTTCATCCGTTGATCCGTCCGCTCAAGTCGGACGGTCATCCGGCCGATTTCACGGAGGAAGAAGCTGCCCGGGCCCTCACGGGCAGCCAAGGAACCTTTCGATGACCACCCCCATCCACGCGAGCGCCCTGCGCATCGGCATGTTCGTTCATCTGAACGTCGGCTGGATGTCGCATCCGTTCCCGTTGTCGAGTTTCAAGCTGACCTCCAACGAGCAGATCGAGACGATCCGCTCTCTGGGCCTGTCTCGGCTGACGTGGAGCCCGGAGCGCAGCGACGTCGAGCAGCCCGCCGTCGAGACGGCCATCGCAGGCGCCGGCACCGGCGCGGCCGCCTCCGCAGCCGCGGCCGCCGAGGACGAGGAGGCCGCTCCCAAGCCGCTGGACGCCCGCCAGCTGGCCCGCATGGCGCTGCAGGCGCAGCTGGAGATTGCCCAGCGCTGCGAGCGCCAGTTCACCGAGGCCTGCCGCGACCTGCGCCGCACCAACGACAAGGTGATGACCGACCCGGCCGCCGCCAACGCCGAGGCGCAGATGCTGGCGCGCGCGTTGCTCGACAAGATGCTGGTCGAGGGCGAGCCCTGCCTGCGCGTGCTGGGAGAGATGTCCAGCGACCGCCATGCGTCGCACGCGCTGAACGTCACGGTCGTCTCGCTGATGCTGGGCCGCCAGCTCAACATTCCCGGCAACGTGCTCATGGAGCTGGGCGTCGGCGCGCTGATGCACGACGTGGGCAAGATCGCGCTGCCTGACCGCGTTCGCCTGCCGCGCGAGGATTTCAACGCCGGCGAGGCCGCGCTGTACCGCGACCACGTCGCCCAGGGCCTGATCCTGGGCCGGCGCATGGGCCTGTCGGCCGAGGCGCAGCTGGTGGTCGCGCAGCACCACGAGCTCGCGGACGGCAGCGGCTTCCCGAGCGCGCTGATGCTGCCGCGCATGTCGCTGCCCGCGCGCATCGTGGCGCTGGTCAACCGCTACGACAACCTGTGCAACGCGGCGTCGCCGGCGCAGTCCATCACCCCGCACGAGGCCCTGTCGCGCCTGTTCGCGCAGTGCCGATCGAAGTTCGACGAGACGCTGCTGTCGGGCTTCATCAAGATGATGGGCATCTACCCGCCGGGCTCCGTGGTGCAGCTCAGCGACGAGCGCTTCGCGATGGTCATGACCGTCAACGCCGCGCATCCGCTCAAGCCGCGCGTGCTGGTCTACGACCCGTCGGTGCCGCTGGAGGAGGCGGTGCACCTGGACCTCGAGAAGACGCCGCAGCTGGGCATCCGCCGCAGTCTGAAGCCGGTGCAGCTGCCCGGCCGCGCGCTCGACTACCTGAAGCCGCGGCAGCGCATCTCCTACTTCTTCGACGTGGAAAGCGCGCCGAGGGAGGACGTGGCGGAAGAGGCCGCGGCATGACGCCCGCGATGCCGCGCCTGACGCAGGCGCCGGCGACCGAATCGCTTGCCGCCCTGCTGGCGGCCCTCGCCGCGCTGGGCCACGCCGCCTGGCTGGTGGACGCCGCGCGCGGCCACATCGTCGCCGCCAACGTGGAGGCCGAGGAGCTGCTCGAGCGCAAGGACCTCGAGGGCCTGGACGCCGAGGACGTGATCAACGACCTCGAGGACATGGCCTACTGGGACGGCGTGCGCTGCGGCGTCGTCGGCATCCTGGAGAGCGACGTCGAGCTGCACCGGCCCGGCGGGGCCGCGCGCCCCGTCTCGCGCCGCATCGCGCCGCTGTGGCTGGCCGACGGCACCGCGCTGTTCCTCGTGATGATGCGCGACCGCAGCCGCGAGCACCGCGTCGAGCTCGAGCGCGAGACCGCGCTGGCCGAGCTGCGCGCGACGCTCGAGGCGACGGCCGACGCCATCCTCGTGACCGACCTCGCGGGCCGCATCCGCGCGTTCAACCGCCGCTTTGCCCGCATGTGGTCGCTGCCCGAGGCGGTGCTGCACGCCGGCGACGACCGCGCGGTCAACGAGTGGGTGCGCATGAACGTGATGGGCGTCGACGCCTACGACCGCCGCCTGGAGGAGGTCTTCGCGCACACGCTGTCCGAGGCGGTCGACGAGATCGCGCAGGTCAACGGCGCCGTCATCGAGCGCCATGCGCAGCCGCAGTGGAGCCACGGCCGGCCGATCGGGCGCGTGTTCTCGTTCCGCGAACGCAACCCGTACCGCACAGGCGCGCCGCGCGAGCCGGGCAACCTCGGCGTCGACCAGCTGACGAACCTGCCCAACCGCAGCGGATTCGTCGCGACGCTGGAAGAGACGCTGCGCGCCGGCCGCGAGAGCGCCGGCTTTGCCGTGCTCGTCATCGAATTCAACCGCGACGCGCTGTTCGGCGAGGGCGGCGACAGCGCCGCCGGCGCCCGGCGGCTGTCCGAGCTGGCGGGCCAGGTGCGCGGGGCGATGCGCCAGCCGCACTACTGCGCGCGCCTGGGCGGCAGCCGCTTCGGCGTGCTGATCGACTATGCCAGCGAGTCCGCCGCCGAGTCTGCGGCGCGCCGGCTGATCGAGGCACAGGAGCGCTCCGGCGGGGTGCCGGTGGCCATCGGCATCGGCTGCTGGCCCGGGGTGGGCCTGTCGGCCGACGAGATCCTGCGCCACGTCGAGATCGCGATGCATCGCGCGCAGCAGGCGACGCGCTCGGCGTTCGCGGTGCACAAGTTCGGCTTCGACTCGTGGCGCCGCCGGCGCGACCGCATCGAGGCGGGCCTGCTGCACGCCTCGGGCGAGGGCCGCTTCCGGCTCGCCGCGCAACCGCGCTTCGACACGAAGACGGGCCTGGCCGTCGCCATCGAGGTGCACCTGCGCTGGCGCGACCGCGAGCTCGGCGAGCTGCCGGCCAGCCAGTTCATGGGCGTCGCCGAGGAGCGCGGCCTGGTCGGCGCGCTCGACGACTGGGTGCTGGAGCAGGGGCTGCTGCAGCTGCGCGGCTGGCGCGCCGCGGGCCACGCGCTGCGCCTGAACATCAACGTGTCCGACTGGCAGCTGACGCAGCCGGGCTACGCGCGCCGCGTCGCCGCGGCGCTCGACGTGGCCGGCTGCGCGCCGTCCGAGCTCGAGATCGACGTCACCGAGTCGGCGCTGCAGGCCGACCCCGACGCCGCGCTTGCGGCCGTGCGCTCGCTCGCGCGGCAGGGCGTGCGCGTGCTGCTCGAAGGCTTTGGCGATGGCACCAGCTCGTTGGCCGCGCTGCGCCGTCTGCCGCTGGCCGGCGTCAAGCTGGACGCCGTGCTGTCGCAGGCCGGCGCCCGCGCTGGCGCCGAGGCGCGCTGGTTGCCGGCGCTGGTGCAGCTGGCGCACGCGATGGACCTCGAAGTGCACGCCACCGGCGCCGACACCGAGGCGCAGTGCGCCGCGCTGATCGCCGCGGGCTGCGACGGCCTGCAGGGACGGCGCCTCGGCCCGTGGATGGAGGAGCGCGCGCTCGAGTCCTGGTTCAGCCTGCCGGCCTCGCGTCGCCGGCTCTGAGCGGCCGGGCGCCGCTCAGGCGTCCTGCATCTGGTCCTCGCCGCCCAGGTTGGGGGCGACGTCTTCCTCGAGATCGAGATCCTCCCCATGCGGGTCGTTGGCCGGCGCGGGCGACACGCCGGGCGGCGTGGGAATGTCCGAAGGGCGGGGTTGGGCGGGCGG
>DATCRO010000363.1:0-2173 GCA_036569025.1 Burkholderiaceae bacterium | reverse complement strand
CACTTGCGCGTTCATGCGTTCGGCGATCGACAGGCCGGCGGCGTCGTCCTTGGCCGAGTTGATGCGCAGGCCCGAGGACAGGCGCTGCATCGACGTCGCGAGCGACGACTGGGACGCCGACAGGTTGCGCTGGGCGTCGATGGAGGCGATGTTGGTGTTGATCGAGAGAGTCATGATGGTCACTCCAGGGGAGACAAAATCCGGCGGGATTGCCGGGTTGTTCGCCCCAAAATCGAAAAACGGTAGGGGCCGTGAGCTGGTTTTCGGAAGGCCGATCGAAGAACTTGAGGACTTTTTGATCGGTTCTTTTCACGACCGCCGAAGTCGGCCTGGTGGCAGGCGCTCCCTGCCCGGCAGGAAGGCCGCCCCGGGCGTTCCTGCGAACTGCACCGTGACTGGCCCTGTTATCGGAGGCCTTGCCGGCGGGCTTGAACCTAGACTGGCCCGATCATGAAGAACTCCACATCGAACGCCTCTTCCGGCGCCCGTCGCGCCGAAAGCCACCGCCAGGCCGGGCTGCTCGCGCACCGCGCCCGCCGCTGGGACGACGCCGTGGAGGAGTTCGAGCGCGCCACGGAGCTGGCGCCGCAGGACGCCCTGATGTGGATGAACCTGGCGCGCTCGCGCATGGCCCAGGGCCAGCCGGTGCCCGCGCTGGAGGCCGCCCGCCGGGCCTGCGAGCTCGACCGCGGCAGCGCCGTCGCCTGCCGGATGGCGGCCGAGCTGGCGCTGCAGATGGCCCGGCCGGCCGAGGCGCTGGACGTGCTGCAGGCGCTGGCGCCCGAGGCGCCGCGCGACCATGACTATTACAACGCGCTGGGCAATGCCCTGTTCCAGGTGCGCCGCCCGCGCGAGGCGGTCGACGCCTATTTCCTGGCGCTGGCCATCCAGGTCGACTCGGCCATCGTCCACTACCGCCTGGGCCTGTGTTTCATGGACCTGGCGATGGACTTCGAGGCCGCCCAGTGCTTCCGCACCGCGATCTCGCTGGACGACGGCGCCATCCGCGCCCTTGCGCTGAGCCTGGTGCTGCAGACCAACCGCCAGGCCTGCGCCTGGGAGCAGGATGCGCAGGACACGCGCGCGCTGCTGGAGGCCGTCGACCGCGACGACCCCGAGACCGCGCGCCTGCTGCTGCCGTTCACGCTGATCTCGATCGACTCGACGCCGCAGCAGCAGCGCCGCCTCAACGAGCGCCGCGTCGCCGGCCTGACGAGCGCGATCGCGCCGCTGCCCGCGCCGGGGCCGCGCAAGCCCGGCCGCATCCGGGTGGGCTGGCTGTCCTCGGACTTCTACCACCACGCCACCGCGGTGCTCATGACCGAATTGCTGGAGCGCCGCGACACGGGCCGTTTCGAGACCTTCCTGTATTCGCACAGCCGCGACGACGACACCGACACGACGCGCCGCGTCCGCGCGGCGTGCGAGCACTTCGTCGACGTGCGCGGCCTGGGCAACTGCGCCGTGGCCCGTCGCATCCGCGACGACGGCATCGACATCCTGATCGACCTGAAGGGCCACACGCGCGACAGCCGCATGGAGCTGATGGCCTACCGCCCGGCACCGGTGCAGGCCGCCTGGCTCGGCTACCCGGCCACGACGGGCGCGCCGTTCATCGACTACGTGATCGGCGACCGCGTCGTCACGCCGCTGGAGCACGCCGGCCACTACACCGAGCACATCGCACAGCTGCAGGGCTGCTACCAGCCCAACGACGCCGCCCGTCCGCTGCCGCCCTGCCCGCCGCGCGCGGCCGTCGGCCTGCCCGAGGACGCCGTCGTCCTGTGCTGCTTCAACCAGACCTACAAGCTGTCGCCGCGCATGCTGGACCTGTGGGCGCGCATCCTGGCCGGCGCACCCAGGACGGTGCTGTGGATGCTGGCCTGGAACCCGCACGCCAGGGAGAACCTGCTGCGCGAGCTCGCGGCCCGCGGCGTCGCGCCCGAGCGCGTCTTCTTCGCCGCCAAGCTCGAGCTGGCCGACCATATCGCGCGCCTGCGCTCGGCCGACATGTTCCTGGACACCTGGCCCTGCAACGCCCACACCACCGCCAGCGAGGCCCTGTGGGCGGGCGTGCCGGTGCTGACGGTGCCCGGCGCGACCTTCGCGTCGCGCGTGGCCGCGAGCCTGGTCAGCGCCTGCGGCCTGGGTGACCTCGCCTGCCGCAGCGAGG
>DATCRO010000362.1:0-7901 GCA_036569025.1 Burkholderiaceae bacterium | reverse complement strand
GACGAGGTCTTCGCCGACGCGCTCGGCCAGCGCTTCGCCGAGCAGGACGACCGGGTGTTGCGCGAGGGGCGCGAGATCGTCGACCAGCTCGAGCTGCACCTGTTCCCCAGCCGCTCGCCGGGCTGGTGCCTCACGCACAAGCTCGCATGGCGCGAGCCCGAGCCCGCGGGCGGCCGGCGCGGCAACACGATCGTCGGGCTGGTCGGCATCTCGCGCGACCTGCCCGAGCCGGGCCTGAGCCACGCGACGACGGCGGCGACCTACGCGCGCGTGGCACGCGTGGTCGAGCGCCTGCAGCGCCACTACGCCGAGCCGCTCGTGCTCTCGGAGCTCGCGCGCGAAGCGGGGCTGTCGATCTCGCAGCTCGGGCGCCAGGTGCTGCACCTGTACCGCCTCACCCCGCGCCAGCTGCTCGCGCGCGCGCGGCTCGACGCCGCGCTGCAACGCCTGGTCGACACGACCGACTCCGTGGCCGACATCGCGCACGCCTGCGGCTACGCCGACCACAGCGCGTTCTCGCGCCAGTTCCGGCGCAGCACCGGGGTCAGCCCGCAGCAGTGGCGCGCCCTGCAGCAGCAAGAACAAGGGCGGCCCGCGGCCGCCCTTCGCCTGGCGGGGAGTCGCCTCAGCCCAGGATCACGTTGAGGATGGCGTCGCAGATGCCCATCAGCGCCGCGGCCGAGATCAGGCCCGCGCAGATCGGTTCGGCGCCGTCGACCCAGATCGTCCAGCCCTTGCTGCCGGGCTTCCTGTCGTAGAGGCGCGCCATGATCCAGAAGCCCATCGCGCCGATCCACATCGACACGCAGGAGTCGAACGGCAGCACCACGCCCAGGCCGATGGAGACGGCCGACAGCGGGAACCGGCCCTTCGTGGCGATACGCAGCACTTCCAGGACGACGGCCGCCACCGCCGCGATGCCGGCCGCCCACACGGCCGTCACCGGCGCGCCGTGGAAGCCGTGCGAGATGATCTCGGCCACGCCGCGCCACTGCACCGCCGCGGGCATCGGGAACGCGTCGGAGACGATCTTGGTGGCGTCGACCGCGCCCGTCGCGTCGGGCCGCAGGAACAGCAGGAAGAACAGCGGCACCGAGAACACGGCGCCCGAGACGATGCCGATCACGTGGCCCCAGACCTGGTGGCGCGGCTTGCCGCCCAGCATGTAGCCTGGCTTGATGTCCGACAGCAGGCTGGCCGCGTTCATCGAGATCTGCGAGGTCATCGACGCCGGCAGCAGGTTGCTGGCCGGGTTGGCGCGGTCGACCATGCCCACGCTGAACTGCGTGATCTTGGCCAGCGAGCCGATGGGCATCCACGACGTCAGGCCCATCGAGTTGGCACAGATGATGGTCAGGATGTAGATCAGCGGCAGCGACACCAGCGACAGCAGCCAGGGCACGCCGAAGAAGTCGTGCGTGGCCCACGCGCCGAGGAGGCCGAACGCGGGCACGCCGATCCAGGACACCCACAGCGGCACCTCGATGTGCTTGAGCACGTCGTTGCGCTCCTTGGGCGCGCCGGCCGCGCGCGACATCGACTTGAAGGCCTTGGTGAAGATGTCCGGCTTGGCGAACAGGCCCACCATCGCGCCGACCACCATCATCGACACGCCCCACCAGATCGACCACTGGTTGACGATCTCGGCGCGCGAGATCGCCACCACATGGCCGTTGGCCAGCGTGCGCGCCACGATGTCCCCGCGCTCGATCATGATGGGCGCGAGGACGGCCAGGTTCAGGATGGCGCCGATCATCACGCTGGAGGCCACCGCCACGCCCATCAGGCCGCCGACGCCCAGCATCGAGAAGTCGAGCGTGAAGCGCAGTCCCAGCTGGCGGATGTCGGTGCCCAGGATCCTGGGCGCCGCCTCGTGGATGCGCGCGAGCCAGGCGTAGTAGTAATCGTCCAGGTGGTCGTGCAGGACCCAGGGCTCCTTCAGGCCGGCCCACACGTTCATGCGCAGGATCTTGAACTGGATCAGGCGCTGCCAGCCGTCGAGCACCAGCAGTTCCCAGACGGCGGTGATGCCGGCCGTGATGTACAGCAGCCTGGCCTTGAACAGGCCGACGTCGGCGCCGCCGCTGTACAGCGAGTCGAGCACCACGCCGCAGGCGCGCCCTTCGGGGAACGGCATCTGTTCCTCGTTGATGAAGCGCCGCTTCATCGGGAAGGCCATGAGCACGCCCGTGATCGAGACGACGATCAGCCAGACGATCATCTGCCACCACGACAGCACGTTGCCGGTCATCACCATGAAGGCGGTCAGGCCCGCGCCCAGCGGCGCGATGACGTAGCCGGCCGACGTGGCGATGGACTGCGTGCAGTTGTTCTCCAGGACGGTGAAGTCCTTGGCGATGCCGGCGTTGGACATCGCGCGGAACATCGCGAACGACAGCAGCACCGACGTCAGGCCCACGCCGATGCCGATGCCCGTCTTGGCCAGGATGTACATCGCCGTGGCGGCGAGGATGCCCCCGAGCAGGAAGCCGGTGATCGCGGAACGCACGGTCAATTGCGCCATGTCGCCGCGGTACACGGTCGTCAGCCACCACTCGTCTTTCTGCGCGCGGGTCCAGGTCTTGATCTGTTCGTCGGTGAGTTGGTGCAGGGCCATGGGTGGAGGCGGTGGCGGAAACGGTGGTCTCTTGGAAGCCGCGGCTCGTGGCCGGGTTCCTTCCTTTGGGGGCGCATTCTCGCAGCGCCAGCGCGTGACTGCGACCGAGTTAACGCCTAGAGGCCACGCGGGACCGAACTTTCTGCGGCCAGACCTCGTGATAATTCACGCAATTCGCTGCCGAAACACGAGATGACCGCCATGTCCATGTTCCCCGCCGCCACCTACGAGGCGCGTCGCGCCGCCCTGCTCGGCCGCCTGCGCGGCGCCGGCGCCCGCGGACTCGTCCTTCTGCCGGGCCACGTCGACAGCCCGATGAACTACCGCGACAACGCGTACGACTTCCGCCAGGACTCGAGCTTCCTGTACTTCTGCGGGCTGCAGCAGCCCGAGCTCGCGCTGGTGCTGGACATCGATGCCGGCAGCGCCACGCTGCATGGCGACGACATCGGCATCGACCACCTCGTGTGGACGGGGCCGCTGCCAAGCGTCGCCGAGCGTGCGGCGCAGTCCGGCATCGCGCACGCCGCGACCAGCGCGCAGCTGGCGTCCGCGCTCGCGAGCGCACGCGCGGCCGGCCGCGACGTCCACTTCCTCAAGCCGTTCCGCGGCGAGACGCGCCTCGCGCTCTCCTCGTGGCTGGCCCTACCCGACGCGCAGCTCGACGCCGCGGCCAGCCGCGCGCTGACGCTGGCCGTCATCGCGCTGCGCGCGGTCAAGTCGACGTCGGAGATCGCCGAGATCGAGAACGCGCTGCACGTCACGCGCGACATGCACCACCTGGCGATGCGCCTCGCGCGCCCCGGCGTCGTCGAGCAGGAGATCGTCGGCGCGATGGAAGGCCTCGCGCTGACGCACGGGCGACGCCTCGCCTACCCGTCGATCTTCACGAGCCGCGGCGAGATCCTGCACAACCACGACCACTCGGTGCGCCTGAAGGGCGGCGAGCTGATCGTCAACGACACCGGCGCCAACTCGCCCATCGGCTATGCGTCGGACATCACGCGCACGATCCCGGTCGGCGGCAAGTTCACGGGCCTGCAGGCCGAGCTGTACGACCTGGTGCTGGAGTCGCAGACGCGGGCGATCGCCGCCGTCGCACCCGGCGTGCCCTACCGCGACGTCCATGAACTGGCCTGCCGCGTGATGGTCGAGGGCATGAAGACGCTGGGCTTCATGCGCGGCGACCCGGCCGAGGCGGTGCAGGCCGGCGCGCACGCGATCTTCTTCCAGTGCGGCACCGGCCACATGATGGGCCTGGACGTGCACGATATGGAAGGCCTCGGCGAGGACGACGTCGGTTACGGCCAGGGGTATGAACGCAGCACGCTGTTCGGCCACAAGTCGCTGCGCCTGGCGCGCCCGCTGCAGGAGGGCTTCGTCGTCACCATCGAGCCGGGCGTCTACATCAATCGCTGGCTCACCGAGCGCTGGCAGGCCGAGGGCCGGCACGCCGGGTTCATCGACTACGCGATGTTCGACAGGCACGCCGATTTCGGCGGCATCCGCATCGAGGACGACATCCTCGTCACCGCCGATGGCCACCGCGAGCTGGGGCCGCACATCGCGCGCAGCCGGGCGGATGTCGAGGCGGCCTGCGCGGCCTGAGGCGCCGGCACGCCCGGGGCTGGCCTCGCCGGAGGGGTCTGGCCTCTCCTCGATATCGCGCTGCGGGTCCGAGCGCCAGCGATGCGCTGGCCGCGGTGACGAGGACAGGCAGGCCACTCTGGCTTCGCCAGGCTTGAAAGCGCATTCATACGCAGCCACAATCGCCGCGCCCCCGCTGCTTCCGAGATCCATGGCGCCCCGAATCCTGACGAGCTGCACCGCCCTGCTTGCGCTCCTGCCCGCGATGCTTTCCGCCGCCCCCATCGCCACCTCCGACACCCCGGACTTCGGCCCGAACGTCCACGTGTTCGATGCCTCCATGCCTCCCGCCAAGATCCAGGCGGCGCTCGACGCCGCGTTCGAGGCGCAGCGCCTGAGCCCCACCGCGCAGTTCGGCCCGCAGCGCCATGCCTTCCTGTTCAAGCCGGGGCGCTACGACGTCGTCGCGCGCGTGGGGTACTACACCGCCGTGCTGGGCCTGGGACGCAGCCCCGACGACGTGCGCATCACCGGCAACGTGCTCGCCGACAGCGGCTGGAACGTTCATGACAAAGGCAATGCGCTGATCAACTTCTGGCGCTCGGTGGAGAACCTGGCGATCGCGCCCGCGGGCGGAACGACGACGTGGGCCGTGTCCCAGGCCGCCCCGATGCGGCGCGTGCACGTGCGCGGCCGGCTGCGCGTGAGCCCGACCAACGACGGCCAGCCGGGCCAGGGCTATTCCAGCGGCGGCTACCTCGCCGACAGCCGCGTCGACGGCGCGGTCGCCACGGGCGGCCAGCAGCAGTGGTACACGCGGGACAGCGCGGTCGGCGGCTGGTCGGGCAAGGGCTGGAACACCGTGTTCTCCGGCGTGCGCGGAGCGCCGCCGACGACGTACCCGGCGCCCCCGGTCACCACGCTCGCGACGACGCCGGCGTCGCGCGAGAAGCCGTACCTGTACGTCGACGCGAAGGGCCGCTACCGCGTCTTCCTGCCGGCGCTGCGCCGCGACGCCGCGGGCCCGAGCTGGAGCGCGAAGGCCGCGACCCCGGGCACGTCACGGCCGCTGAGCCGCTTCTTCGTCGTCCACCCCGGCGACAGCGCCGCCACGATCAACGCGGCGCTCGCCCAAGGCCTGGACCTGCTGTTCACGCCGGGCGTCTATCCGGTCGACCAGACGATCCGCGTCGCGCGCGCCGGCACGGTCGTCCTCGGCCTGGGATTTCCCACGCTGCAACCCGTGGGCGGCGTCACGCCGATGGCGGTGGCCGACGTCGACGGCGTGCGCCTCGGGGGCCTGCTGTTCGATGCCGGCACCACCAACAGCGACGCGTTGCTCACGATCGGCGCGCACGGCGCGCATGCCCGCCACGAGGCCGACCCGATCAGCGTGCAGGACGTGTTCTTGCGCATCGGCGGCGCGGTCGCGGGCCGGGCCACGACAGGCCTGGTGGTCGACGCCGACGACACGCTCGTCGACCACGTGTGGGCCTGGCGCGCGGACCACGGCGACGTCAAGCCGGGATGGACGGTCAACCCGGCCGACACCGGCGTCGCCGTCGACGGCGACCACGTGCTGGCCACGGGCCTGTTCGTCGAGCACTTCCGCCGGTACCAGGTGGTCTGGAACGGCGAGGACGGCCGCACGATCTTCTTCCAGAACGAGATGCCCTACGACGTCCCCGACCAGGCCGGCTGGACCAGCGGCCACGGCGAGGGGTGGGCCGCCTACAAGGTGGGCGCGGACGTGAAGCGGCACGAGGCCTGGGGCCTGGGCAGCTACTGCTACTTCGCGATCGACCACCAGAACACGCACATCGTCGCGGCGCGTGCGTTCGAGGTGCCCGAGACACCCGGCGTGCGGCTGCACAGCCTCGTCACGGTCTCGCTGGGCGGCAACGGCACGATCCGCCACATCGTCAACGACAGCGGGCCGTCGACGGAGCCGGCGGGAGCGACGGCGATGACCTTGCGCGCGTGGCCGTGACATCCCTGCGGGACTTCTTCCGTCGTCCGGGCGCAGTCGCGCCATTCGCCTCCGCCAGCAGGCCGCCCGGGCGCACCCAGGCATGGCGTTGCGGCCGAGCACCATCGCTTTTGACGACACGCGAAATGTGTATGATGGTTCGCATGCCCGTGGACCTTGAACGCGCACATCCAAGCAAAGAAAGCCGCCCAGGTGACTGCGCGGCTTTTTTGTTTGTTCATTTTCCAACCTCCGCGACTCGTACGCCCCTACATGCCACTTCCGAAGCCTCCCGCCACTCGCGCAGCTCTTCTGTCGGCTGCTGACTACGAATCGCAATCGGCTCCCAAGACGAGCCGCCGCAGCCAGAAGGCCGCGGAACCGAAGCAGAAATTGCTCGACCTCCATGACGACCGTGCGGAGACGGCCGTCGCCAAGGCGGCCCCGCGCCCCGCCGTCGCCCCCGCGGCGCGCGCGCCGGCCACGTCGCCCGGCCTGCCGGTGAAGTCGCCTGCGGCCTACCCGATCGCGCCGGCGCCGGCCGCCAGGCCCAAGGCCGCCGCGGGCGGCGCCCGCAAGCGCGCACGCGCCGGCGGCCCGCCCAAGCTGTTCGTGCTCGACACCAACGTGCTGCTGCATGACCCGACGTGCCTGTTCCGCTTCGAGGAGCACGACGTCTACCTCCCGATGATCACGCTGGAGGAGCTCGACAACCACAAGAAGGGCATGACCGAAGTCGCGCGCAACGCGCGCCAGGTCTCGCGCGACCTCGACGGCCTGGCCACCGAGGGCTCGCTGGACCCGGTCGCCGGCATCCCGCTGTCCAAGACGGGCCACCGCGAGGCCGCCGGCAAGCTGTTCTTCCAGACGCAGTTCCTCGACGCCAAGGCGCCGTCCGGCCTGCCCCAGGGCAAGGCCGACAACCAGATCCTGGCCGTCGTGCAGGCGCTGCGCGAGCAGCACGCGACGCGCGAGGTGGTGCTGGTGTCCAAGGACATCAACATGCGCGTCAAGGCGCGCGCGCTGGGCCTGCCGGCCGAGGACTACTTCAACGACAAGACGCTCGACGACGCCGACCTGCTCTACACCGGCGTGCTCGCCCTGCCCGCCGACTTCTGGGACAAGCACGGCAAGACGATGGAGAGCTGGAACCAGGGCGGCCACACGTTCTACCGCATCGTCGGCCCGCTGGTGCCGTCGCTGCTCATCAACCAGTTCGTCTACCTCGAGACCCCCGGCGAGGCGCCGCTGTACGCCCGCGTCACCGAGATCACCGGCAAGTCGGCCGTGCTCAAGACGCTGCGCGACTTCACGCACGCCAAGAACGCCGTCTGGGGCATCACCGCGCGCAATCGCGAACAGAACTTCGCGCTGAACCTGCTGATGGATCCGGAGGTCGACTTCGTCACGCTCACCGGCACCGCCGGCACCGGCAAGACGCTGGCGACGCTGGCCTGCGGCCTGGCGCAGGTGATGGACGACCGCCGCTACAGCGAGATCATCGTCACGCGCGTGACGGTGCCCGTCGGCGAGGACATCGGCTTCCTGCCCGGCACCGAGGAGGAGAAGATGGGCCCGTGGATGGGTGCGCTCGACGACAACCTCGAGGTGCTGTCCAAGGGCGACGGCGGCGCCGGCGAATGGGGCCGCGCGGCCACGCAGGATCTCGTGCGCTCGAAGATCAAGGTCAAGAGCCTGAACTTCATGCGCGGGCGCACCTTCCTGAAC
>DATCRO010000361.1:0-2833 GCA_036569025.1 Burkholderiaceae bacterium | reverse complement strand
GGCTCGACGAAGCGCGGCAGCAGGTTGACCAGCGAGGTCTTGCCCGCGCCCGACGGCCCGACGAAGGCGACCGTCTCGCCGGCGCGGATGGCCAGCGTGATGTCCGACAGCGCGGCCACCGGCGTGCCGGCGGGCACCTCGGCGGGCGCGTCGTCCTGCGCGTGCTCGACCGAGTCGCGCGCGTCGTAGCGCAGCGCGACGTCGCGGAACTCGATGTCGCCCTTGACGCGCGCCGGGGCGATCGTGCCGCCGCCCTCGATGGGGACGGCCTCCATCATGTCGAGCCCGCGCTCCATCGCGGCCGTGCCGCGCGTGAGCGGGGCCATCACGTCCGACAGGTGCTTGGCCGGCTGGATCAGCAGCAGCATGCAGGTGATGAAGGCCACGAAGTCGCCCGGCGTCCCGCCCGTCTTGCTGCTCTCGGCCAGCGCCATCCACAGCACGGCGGCGAGCGCGAACGAGGCCAGCACCTGCGTGACCGGCGTCATCAGCGAGCCCGACGCCTGCTGCTTGATGTTGAGGCTGCGCATCAGGTGCGAACTCGCATCGAAGCGGCGCTGTTCCTGTGCGGCCGCACCATGCAGGCGCACGATGCGCCAGGCGAGCACGTTCTCCTCGACGACGTACGCGAGGTCGTCGGTGGCGTTCTGGCCGGCGACGTTGAGCTTGTGCAGGCGTTTGCTGACCACGCGCACGAGCAGGCCGACGATGGGGAACAGCACGACCACGAACAGTGTCAGGCGCCAGTTGAGGATGACCAGGTAGCCGACGAAGAACAGGGCGGTCAGCGAGTCGCGGATCAGGATCTGCACCGAGCCCATCAGCAGGTTCGCGCCCTGCTGGATCTCGTAGACGATGTTGTTGGTGATGCTGCTGGCCGTGTTGCGCGTGAACAGGGCGGGCGCGGCGCGCAGCATGTGCGAGAACATGTGCGCGCGTACAGCCAGCACCGCGTTCTGCGAGGCCTTGGTCAGGCCGTAGCTGGACACCCACCAGGACGTGCCGCGGATCATGAACAGCACCACGATGGCCAGCGGGATGGCCCACAGGGGCAGGCCCGACGTGTCCTTGAAGCCGCTGTTCAACAGGTGCTTGAGGATGTACGGGATCATCGGCTCCGTGGCCGCCGCCACCACCATCGCCATCGCCGCGAGCCCGAGGGCGGCGCGGCTGTTGTCGCGGAAGTAGGGGATCACGCGCGCGAGGCGCTGCTTCAGTGTGGTCATTGGCGGCGGGGTCGGGCGACTGAGGCCGCGGTTCCCCGGGGGTGGCGTGAACCCCGCATTATCCGGCCCCGGGCGGATGCGCCGTTGGCCTACAAGCGGGCCTCGTTCTTGCTGCCTACAATGCGCCTGCTGAACAGCATGCTGGTTTCCCCGGAACTTTTCCGACTGAACAGGACTCACCTGAATCCTCATGTGGCCTAGAAGACATGCCCTGCGCGCCTTGGGCGCCTCCCTCGCGCTGCCCGCGATGACGCCGGCCTTCGCGCAATTCCTCGTCCAGATCCGCGGCGTCGGCGGCACGCAGATCCCCATCGCGCTCGGACGCTTCCGCGACGAGGACCGCCAGCCCCAGTCCATCTCGGCCGTCGTGCGCGCCGACCTCGAGCGCAGCGGCGTCTTCAAGGTCGTCGACGCCCCGGCCCCGGCCGACGAGAACGGCCTGCCCGACTACAACACCCTGCGCTCGCGCGGCGCCGACTGGGTGGTGGGCGGTTCGGCCTCGCGCCTGGCCGACGGCCGGGTCGACGTGCGCTTTCGCCTGTGGGACGTCGTCAAGGGCGCCGACCAGGGCGGCCAGAGCGAGCCCACGCAGCCGGCCGACCTGCGCCTGGCGGCCCACCACATCTCCGACCTCGTCTACCAGAAGGTGACCGGCGAGCGCGGCGTCTTCTCCACCCGCATCGCCTACGTGACCAAGGGCGGCGGCAAGCACACGCTGCGCATCGCCGACGCCGACGGCGCCAACATCGTGCCGGCGCTGGTGGACAACGAGCCCATCATCTCGCCGGCCTGGTCGCCCGACGGCTCCGAGCTCGCCTTCGTGACCTTCCACGACAAGAAGGCCAAGGTCGTGATCCGCAACGTGCGCACCGGCGCGATGCGCGAGGTCGCGGCCTTCAAGGGCTCCAACAGCGCGCCGGCGTTCTCGCCGGACGGCCGCACGCTGGCCGTCACGTTGTCCAAGGACGGCGGCTCGCACGTCTACCTGATGGATCGCAACGGCGGCAACCCGCGACGCGTCACCGAGAGCACGGGCATCGACACCGAGGCCAGGTTCTCGCCGGACGGCGCCACGCTGTTCTTCGTCAGCGACCGCGGAGGCGGCCCGCAGATCTACCGCCAGCCCGTGGGCGGCGGCGGCGCGCAGCGCGTCACGTACAACGGTGCTTACAACATCAGCCCCGCGATCAGCCCGGACGGCAAGCTTCTCGCATACATTTCCCGCGGCGACGGCTTCAAGCTGATGGTGATGAACCTGGGCACCGGCGAGGTGGCCAGCGTCAGCGACACCAACGACGACGAGAGCCCGAGCTTCGCGCCCAACGGTCGCTACATCATCTACGCGACGAAGGCCAACGGCCGCGACGTGCTGATGGTCACGACGACCGACGGCCGATTCAAGTCGACACTGGTCGAATCGGGCCTCGACATCCGAGAACCTGTCTGGGGCCCGTTCGGCCGCTGATTTCGGGGAAGAAGCCGCGGCGCAGGGGCGCTCGCGGCCATGTTCATAGTGCTGGTAGGAGAGAAACGATGATCAAGAATTCCGGGAAGATGTTGCTGGCGCTGGCCGGCGTGGCCCTCGTGGCGGGCTGCGCCTCGCCCAC
>DATCRO010000360.1:0-5545 GCA_036569025.1 Burkholderiaceae bacterium | reverse complement strand
GCGCCAGCGCCACTTCGATGAGGTCGGCGAAGCGATGCGCGCCGTCGCGCGGCGCCTCGCTCGCGTGTGCCCCGTCGGGCCGGCACACCCAGCCGGCGTGCAGGCCCGCGGCCAGCGCGCCGCCGACGTCGGCGTCGAGGTCGTCGCCCAGGTGCAGCACCTGCGCCGGCGTCGCCCCAGCGGCCTCGCACGCCGCGCGGAAGATCGACGGATCCGGCTTGGCCACGCCATGCAGCCGCGCCGACACCGAGCCCGCGAAGAAGCGGTCGAGTCCCACGCGATGCAGCTCCGCGTTGCCGTTGCTCACCGCCACGAGCCGGTGGCGCGAGGCCAGCCGCTCGAGCCCGGGCAGCACGTCGTCGTACAGCGTGACCGCGTGGCGCGCCTCGAAGAAGACCTCGAACGCGACCTCGGCCAGCGCCGGGTCGTCGCCGTGGCGCCGCAGCGCGCGGCGGATCGTCTCGAGCCGGATCGCGCTGAGGTCGTGGCCCCAGTGCGGATGCTCCGCGGCGACCTCGGCGCGCAGCGCCAGCATCGCCGCGGGCGGCATGCCCTGCGCGGTGGCCGGCGCGTGCTCGCGCAGCCAGCCGGCGAGCACCTGTTCGGCGGCCACCAGCGTCGGACGCACGGGCCACAGCGTGTCGTCCAGATCGAGCGTCAGCGCGGTGACGAGGCGCAGGTCACTGGTCATGCCGGAAGCTCCGGGTCCGCGGCGAGCGCCGCCAGGCAGGCGGCGCACAGGCAGTCGGACCACTTCGCGCGCAGCTCGGCCAGGCGCGCGTCGCCCAACGCGAACGACACGCAGAAGCAGGGTGTCGCGCGATCGGCGCCCGCGCCGCATTCGAACGCGCCGCCGCAGCGCGGGCAGGCGGCCGCGCGCCAGCCCTCGGGCATGTCTCGCGAGCTCATGCGAACAGCGCCGCCAGCTCCTCGCGCAGCAGCTTCTTCTGGACCTTGCCCATCGTGTTGCGGGGCAGGGCCTCGACCACGCGCACGTGCTTGGGCACCTTGAAGTTGGCGATGGACGATTTCAGCGCCGCGACGATCTGTCCGGGCACCAGCGCCGCGCCGGCGCGCGCCACCACCACGGCGACGACGGCCTCGCCGAAGTCCGGATGCGGCACACCGACGACGGCCGATTCGGCCACGCCGGCCATGTCGTTGATCAAGCCCTCGATCTCCGCCGGATAGACGTTGAAGCCGCCGCTGATGATCAGGTCCTTGCTGCGGCCGATCAGCGTCAGCACGCCGTGCGCGTCCAGCTTGCCGACGTCGCCGGTGCGGAACCAGCCGTCGGCGGTGAACTCCTCGCGCGTCTTCTCGGGCATCTGCCAATAGCCGGCGAACACGCTGGGGCCCTGGACCTGGACGTTGCCGATCTCGCCCGGGGGGCAGTCGCGGCCCTGGTCGTCCTGCACGCGCACGCCCACCCCGGGCAGCGCGACGCCCACGGTGCCCGCCTGGCGCGCGCTCTCGGGACGGTACGGGTTGGACGTGATCATCACCGTCTCGCTCATGCCGTAGCGCTCGAGGATCGTGTGGCCGGTGCGTTCGCGCCAGGCGTCGAAGGTGTCGGCCAGAAGCGGCGCCGAGCCGCTGATGAACAGGCGCATGCCCTTGCACGCCTCGGGCCCGAGCGCGGCCTGCGCCAGCATGCGCACGTACAGCGTGGGCACGCCCATGAACATCGTGGCGTCGGGCAGGCGCGCGATGACGCCCAGCGGGTCGAACCTGTGGAACCAGACGAGCCTGGCGCCGGCGCGCAGCATGCCGTGCAGCGCCACGAACAGGCCGTGGATGTGGAAGATCGGCAACGCGTGGATCAGCACGTCGCGCTGCTCGCCTTCCTTCCAGTGCCAGAAGCGGTGCAGCGTGTCGGCGTTGGCCAGCAGGTTGCCGTGCGTCAGCTGCGCGCCCTTGCTGCGGCCGGTGGTGCCGCTGGTGTAGAGGATGGCGGCGACGTCGCCCGGCGCGCGCGCCACCGTCTCGAACTCGTCGCCCATCTGCGCCGCGCGTTCCAGCAGGCTGCCCGAGCGGTCGTCGCCCAGCGTGAGCACCATGCGGGTGCCGCGCGCGAACGCGATGCGGCTGATCCACGGAAAGTTGCGCGGCGCGCACACCACCACGTCGGGCGACGCGTTCTCGACGAAGTACTCGACCTCGCTGGCCTGGTAGGCCGTGTTCAGCGGCACGAAGACGAGCCCCGCGCGCAGCGTGGCCAGGTACAGCATCATCGCCTCGACCGACTTGTCCACGTGCGCGAGCACGCGCGCGCCCGCGGGCAGCGCGAGGTCGGCAAGCAGGTTGGCGATGCGCGCGCTGCCCCGCTCGAGGTCGCGCCACGTGTAGCGCAACGGCGTGAAGGCGTGCCCGTCGTGCCCGACGGGCGCGTCGGCGGTCTCGATGGCGACGTCGTCCAGCCGCGCGGGGAAGTGCGGGCGCAGCCGGGCGTAGAGGTTGGCGTTGGCCATGGGCAAGTGAATACGCAATACGGAACCTGCGATTTTGCGCCGGCCGTGCTCAGCCCGCCCGGGCCTGAATCCGAACGGAGTGCGAAGCCCTCGCCGGCCCGGCGCGGCCGCTCGGGCCTCACGCACAACGTTCAAGGGAGCGCGCGATCCGGCTCTGCCGGGCGCGTCGCGGAGCGCCCCCTCGGGGGCAGCGAGCGCTCGCGAAGCATCCCCTCCCGGGAACAGCGAGCGTGGGGGTCAAAAGTTCGGTGGGCGCCTATCCATGAACGCCTGCAGGCCCTCGCGGTGCTCGTCCGAATCGGCATACGCGTAGTGCGCGGCGCGATCCTCGGGCTCGCTGAAGGTGGGCCGTGCGAACGCGCGCAGCACGCGCTTGTTCAGGCGCATGGCCTGTGCCGACAGGCCGGCGATGTGCAGCGCGACGCGGCGCACCTCGGCCTCGAGCCCGCTCGCGTCGACGACCCGCGTGACGACGCCGCGCTCGTGCGCCTCGGCGGCGCCCATCAGGCGCGACTCGATCAGCAGCTCGCGCAGCAGCGTCTGGCCGACGATGTGCGAGACGATCTCGACCTCGGCCGGCGCCATCGGGAAGCCCAGGCGCGCGATCGGCACGCCGAAGCGGCTGGACGGCTCGCACAACCGCAGGTCGCAGCAGGCTGCGATCTCGAGCCCGCCGCCGATGCACGCGCCCTCGATGTGCGCGATGAGCGGCACGTCGCAGTCGAGCATGGCGCGCAGGGCCGGGGCGACGATGTCCTCGTGGTATGCCGCGAGCGACTCGGGCTCGAAGCGGAACTGCGGGAACTCCTCGATGTCGGCGCCCGCGACGAACTCGCGGTCCGCGCCGCGCACCACGATCACCCGCGGCGGCGACGCGTCGTCGCGCAGCGCGTCGAACACGGCGCGCAGCTCGCGCCACATCGCCAGGCTCAGCGCGTTCATCTTGCCGGGGTTGGCGATGCGCAGGATGGCGACGCCGGCCGCGTCGGCCGGCTCGAGTCGGATGTGGGCGTCGGACATGGGGAGCCTCCGTGGCCGGGAGGCGCCGCCGTCAGCGATCGATGACCTGGGCCATCGTCGGGGCGGTGGCGTCGCCGTAGATGAAGATCGTGTAGACACTGCCTGCCGAGAACGTCTGGTTGACGAGGTCGGTCGGGTTCGTGCCCGTCGTGATGCCGTGGATGGTGGATGTGCCGCTGGTGGGCAGGATGCTCGTGTAGCTCGTCGATGCGGCGCCGAAGCTGGCAGAGCCGACCGACTTGCCGTCGACCGTCGCCGACACCGCGCCGTTGGTGCCGTTCAGGCCATTGATGACGCGGGCCTTGACGGTGTTGGTCGTGCTGGTGGACGGCGTGTTGTTGTCCGTGATGAGCGTGACGGCCGGCGCGCCGGCGCTGCCCGCGACCAGCAGGGTGTAGTCGTTGCCCGCCGCCACCGCCGGCAGCGTGTAGCCGCTCGTGCTGGTGCTGCCGTACACGATGGTCGGCGACAGCGTGCCGGTCGGCACGGTCACGTAGTTGGCGACGGACGGCGAGGGCTGGCTCGTGGCGATCTCGCTGCTGCCGATCGTGACGTTGACCGGCGTGCCCCCCGAGGCGTCCGCGACCACGCGCACGCGGGCGATCGCGCTGGCATAGGTCGTGTACGCGCCCTGCTGGTCGAGCACGGCGCCGTTGAGCAGCACGCCGCCCGTGGTGCGGGTCAGCACCAGCGTGGCGATCTCCTGGTCGGCGAGCTTCAGGCCCTCGACGTCCAGCAGGAGCGTGCTCGTGTCGCCGGTGGCGAACACGCACACGTTCCAGGTCGAGGCGGTGACCTGCGTGTAGCTGGTCTGCAGCGCCGTCACGGCCGAGGCGAAGGGCGAATCGGTGCCGGCCAGCGCGTCGCACGCATGGGTGGTCAGGTAGACGTCGACGCTCGCGGCTTCGCTGGTGGCGGCGTTGAAGACGCGCAGCTTCGCGTTGCCCGAGGCGGGGTGCGCCTCCTCCTCCGAGATGAACTGGGTCTTGGTGGTCGTGCCGGTGAGGTAGGTGAGGACGGCGAAGTGGTCGTCCTTGGTGACGGTGCCCGTGACGGGCGTCGGCGAGCCGGCGCTGGTGGAGCTCTTGACGTCGAAGGTGTAGCTGCCCTTCTTGAGGCCTTCGTACGCACTGGCCGTGTTGGCCGCGGTTGCGCTGATCAGGATCGCGTCGCTGCCGTCGCTGTCCTGGGTGTAGAGGTTCAGGCTCGTGTATTCGCTCGTGGCGTTGATGTTGCGCACGAAGCCGTCGTTGGCGTTGTCGTTGCCGCAGCCGCTGATCAACGGCAGGGTGATTGCGGCCGCCACGGCGGTCCAGGTCTTCAGGCGCATCGTCTACTCCGTGAATGTCGTTGTGCGGCCGCTCGCGGCGCGTGGCGCGCAGTGTGCCTGCGCGACCGTGCCGGTTTGTTGCTCGATCTTGGCGATCCGGACGTGGCCGGCGCGACATCGTGGCCGATGTCGCAGTGTAGTGCGGCGCGGGGATGGGCCCGGCCGCCGCCGCTCGGGCCCGGCTTTCCGTGCTTCGTCGCATCGGGGCTGCGGCCGCGCGCCGGCCTGGCGACGATGGCGGCCTTCACGAGAAGGACCGCCCATGCATCGCCTGCCGCCGCTCGCCGCCGTCGTCCTGGCGAACTGGATCGCCCTCGCGTCCGCCGCCACGCTCGTGGCCGATCCGCCGGAGGTCTTCGCGCCCGGCGTGGTGTCGGGGCCGTCGAACGACGCCGACGCGTGCGTCACGCCCGATGGCTCGGCGCTGGTGTTCGCGCGCGATGGCGCGATCCTCGTCGCCGAGCGCACGCCGGCGGGCTGGTCGACGCCGCGCGTCGCGCCGTTCTCCGGCCGCTGGATGGACGCGCAACCCACGCTGGCGCCGGATGGCACCGCGCTCGTGTTCGTGTCGAACCGGCCGCTGGCCGCGGGCGATGCGAAGCATCCGTCGGGCAACCTGTGGCGCGTGGAGCGGCACGGCGGCGCCTGGGGCGAGCCGGTGCACCTGCCGGCCGCCGTCAATCGCGGGCCCGGCGTCTGGGGGCCCAGCGTCGCCGCCGACGGC
>DATCRO010000359.1:0-2165 GCA_036569025.1 Burkholderiaceae bacterium | reverse complement strand
CGCCGGTGCAGCGCGCGCGTCCCAGCCTGGACGAACTCGAGCCCGAGTACGACGACGAGCCCGGTGCCCCGGCGCCCGCGCCGCAAGGCGCCGCGCCGCCGCCGGCGCTGCCGCCGTTCGAGCGCACCGAGCTCGGCACGCGCTGGTACGACCTGATCAACCAGTGCGCCGCCGCCGGCAAGCTGGTCGCGATGGTGCGCGCGCTGGCGATGCAGGCCGAGCTCGTGCACTGCGACCCCGCCGGCGAGGCGCCCACCTGGCGCCTGCGCGTGGCGCTCGAGACGCTGCGCAACCCGGCGCTGGCCGACAAGCTGGGCGCCATCCTGCGCGAGCTCACGGGCCAGAACCTGCAACTGGTCGTGGAGATGGGCGAGCCGCAGGACACGCCGCTCAAGCGCGACGCCGCCGAGGCGGACCGCCGCCAGCGCGCCGCGATCGACGAGATCCATTCCGACGCCACCGTGCGCGCGCTGCTTGCCCAGTTCCAGACCGCCCGCATCCTGCCGGGCTCGGTCAAGCCCCTCTAGTGTCGTGAGTTGGAAATTCGTCGAAGAATTCCGCCCAGAACGGCCGCATCCGTCGTTGCGCCCGCTCGCGAGGCCGCCCGGCATCGTGTCGCGGGCGCGCCTAGTCTGCAACCGTTCTGGACGGAATTCGGCACCGTCACTCCTTCGCTCCAGGCCTATTCAACGAATTTCCAACTCACGACACTAGATTTCCCTCCGGGGTCGCGCGAGCGCCCCCACGTTCCCCGAAAGGTCCACCCCATGATGAAGAACCAACTCGCCGGCCTGATGAAGCAGGCCCAGGCGATGCAGGACAACCTGAAGAAGGTGCAGGACGAGCTCGCCACGATCGAGGTCGACGGCCAGGCCGGCAACGGCCTCGTCAAGGTCACCATGACCTGCAAGCACGAGGTGCGCCGCGTCACGATCGACCCGAGCCTGCTGGCCGACGACAAGGACATGCTCGAGGACATGGTCGCCGCCGCCTTCAACGACGCCCTGCGCGTCGCCGAGGAGCTGAGCTCGGCCAAGATGAGCAAGGTGACGCAGGGCATGCCGCTGCCTCCCGGCATGAAGATGCCGTTCTAGGACCCCCACGCTCCCGCTGGTCGCTGCCCCCCGAGGGGGCCGGCCGCGACGGGCCCGGCGGAGCCGGTTCCCGCGCTCCCTCGACTCTCCCGGCCACCTTGCGAGCGGCAGCGCCGGGTCTGAAGGCAATTGCCCATGACCGAGCCACGGCTCCTGTCATTGGTGGAGGCGCTGCGCATCCTGCCGGGCGTCGGCGTGAAGTCGGCGCAGCGCATGGCCTTCCACCTGCTTCAGCACGACCGCGACGGCGCGCTGCGCCTCGCCGCCGCGCTGGACGGCGCGGTGCACGACGTGCGCCATTGCGAGCGCTGCCACACCTTCACCGAGCACCGCCTGTGCGACGTCTGCGCCGATCCCGAGCGCGATGCGAACGTGCTGTGCATCGTCGAGACGCCGGCCGACCAGTCGGCGCTCGAGCGCACCGGCAGCTACAAGGGCCTGTACTTCGTGCTGATGGGGCGGTTGAGTCCGCTCGACGGCGTCGGCGTGCGCGACATCGGCGTCGCGCCGCTGCTCGAACGCATCGAGCGCGAGCCGGTCAACGAGGTGATCCTGGCCACCAGCTTCACCGCCGAGGGCGAGGCCACCGCGCACGTGATCGGCGAGGCGCTGAAGGCGCGCGGCCTGACGGTGTCGCGCCTGGCGCGCGGCGTGCCGGCCGGCAGCGAGCTGGAGTACGTCGACCTGTCGACGATTGCGCACGCCTTGGCCGACCGCCGTTGACGTCGCGCCCGTGACGGCCCGGGGTGTCCGATAGCGGACACCGGCGCTGCGCCCGGCGCGGCTCCTGGACACAATCGAAACGCACTGCCGACTGCCGCGGTGCGCGTGTCCGGAGAGCCTCCGTCGTTGACCCCGACCCAGTCCTCGCCCCCGATCGCCGGCATTCGCGTGCCCGGGATCCGTCTCAGCGATCGCCTGCTGCAACGCGTGCACCGCTTCGTCGCGGCGCGGCCATATTTCACGGGCTCGATCGTCATGCACGCGCTGCTCGCGCTGTTGCTGCTGAACCTGCCGGGCCTGGGCGCGCGCCAGGACGCGCGCGTGGCCGCGGCCGAGGCGAGCAAGGCC
>DATCRO010000358.1:0-4023 GCA_036569025.1 Burkholderiaceae bacterium | reverse complement strand
GCCAGCCGCTGCTGGCCGAGCGGGCCGACGAGGCCAGCCGCGCGCCGGACCGGGTCGATGCCTCGACCAAGCTCGGCAACGAGATGATGAAGAGTGCCAGTGGCGATTGCCTCAAGGGCGAATACGCCGGCGGCGGCATGGGGCTGCTCAGCGCGCCGTTCTGGCTGCTCGCCGAGGCGCGCGGCAAGTGCCGGCGCTGAGCTCCGCCTCGCCGCGGCACCGCGAGCTTGCCACCCCGATGAGGGACAGCCGTCGTCAACGCAATCCGATCGCGCGCCGTTCAGCGCGGATCGCTCACAGCGACCAGGGAGAGAGAACCGTGAAACCCCAGCAGTTCCAGCGCGCGCGCCTCGCGGCCGCGCTCCTCGTGACCGGCGTGCTCGCCGTGGGCTGCGGCCCGGCGGCGATGGCCGCGCCCACCGCGGCCACCGCATCCGCCGCGGCGGACGACCCGCAGGCAGGCTCCGGCCCGGCCGCGGCGCCGGTCGCCCTGCCCACCGTCCAGAGCGACGTCAAGCGCGGCGCCTCCTTCCCCTACAAGCGCCTGAACGAGCTGCTGTCGAAGTTGCGCACCGAAGGCGAAGGGCTCTTCGTCAGCCGCTTCGTGCTGACCGACGCGAAGGATTCGAGCAAGCCGCCACCCGCGGGCACCAAGCTCGCGCTGATGAGCGACGACGACTACATCCCCATCCCGATCGACGACAAGGGCCGCTTCGACCTGCCGACCTTCAGCGAGCGCCAGGCCAAGGACATGGACTTCGGCACCAACGTGCCCAAGGGCGAGCTCGGCGTGCGGCTGAGCATCGATCTGGCCACGCCGCCGGAGATGCTGGACATGGCCACGGTGCGGCGCATCGTCACCGTCGGCCAGCGTCTGCGCACCGAGCTGCTGCCCTGGTACGTGCGCTGGATGTTCCCGCAGATCGACGGCGTGATCGCCTGCAGCGACGCGCCGCAGTGGACCCTGGACTGGTCCGAGGGGGCGCAGCGCTGGCGCCTGCCGCTGCCGGCGGAGGCGCAGCAGCGCGAGCCGGAGACGCCCAAGGGCAAGCCCTCGCGCGCCTGCACCGTGCTGACGGGCCAGGAGCAATGGCCCGACGCCGCGCTGCTCCAGACGCCGCCCGGCGCCAACACCAAGCTCTACGTCAAGCTGCGCAATCCGCGGGCCAGCTGAGCGACGGCCCGCCGCGCGGGGCTCAAGCCACCCGCCCGGCGGCCCGGTCCGCCTCGAGCTGCCGCAGGACGCGGCGCTGCACCTTGCCGGTGGTGGTCATCGGCAGGCTGTCGAGGAACTCGATCTCCTTGGGGTACTCGTAGGGCGCGAGCCGTTGCCGGACGAAGTCCTGCAGCTCGCCGGTCAACGCGGCCGAGGGCTGCCGCCCCGGCGCCAGCACGACGAAGGCCTTCACCAGCGCGCCGCGCTCGGCGTCGGGCTTGGGCACGACCGCGGCGTTGGCCACCGCCTCGTGGCGCACCAGGCAGTTCTCGATCTCGCCGGGGCCGATGCGGTAGCCCGCGACCTTGAACTGATCGTCGGCGCGGCCCTGGTACCACAGGTAGCCGTCCTCATCGGTGCGCGCGAGATCGCCGGTGCGACACCAGCTGTCCAGCGGGTCGCCGGTGAACTTCGCCGCCGTCGCGGCCTCGTTGCGCCAATAGCCGAGGAAGAAGATCGGATCGAGGTCGCCATGTCCGTCCCGCCGATGCACCGCCACCTCGCCGATCTGCCCGGGCGGGCAGACCTGGCCGTCGTCGTCGATGACCGCGACGCGGTGACCGGGATACGCGCGGCCCATGCTGCCCGGCTTGGCCGGCCACAGCCGCGCGCAGTTGCCGACGACGTAGTTGATCTCGGTCTGGCCGAACATCTCGTTGACCGTCACGCCCAGCTCGCGCCGGACCCAGTCGAAGACGGCGTCGCCGACGGCCTCGCCGGCGCTCATCACGGCCTCCAGGCGCAGCGCGTAATGCTCGGCGGGATGCGGCACCGCCTTCATCATGGCCTTCAGGGCCGTCGGGAACAGGAAGGTGTGGCTGACGCGGTAGTGCTGCATCAGCTCGAAGGCCTTCTCCGGCGAAAAGCGACCCTGGTAGCCGAGGATGGGTCGACCGAAACACAGCGACGGCAGCAGCGCGTCCATCAACCCGCCGGTCCAGGCCCAGTCGGCGGGGCTCCAGAACACCGCCTCGCTGCGGACCTTCGGATCATGGGGATCGAAGCCGAACCAGTTCTGGCTCGCGATGAAGCCGGTCAGATTGCCCAGCAGCG
Source organism: Burkholderiaceae bacterium (assembly GCA_036569025.1). GTDB lineage: Bacteria > Pseudomonadota > Gammaproteobacteria > Burkholderiales > Burkholderiaceae_C > Scleromatobacter. Next base: position 1,754 of record DATCRO010000358.1, on the reverse strand, counting down.
CGCGCTGCGGCAGCAGGGCGCCCTTGGGCGCGCCCGTCGTGCCGCTGGTGTAGATCAGGATCGCCGGGTCCTCGGCCGCGTTGTCGCGCGCGGCGAAGCGCGCGTCCTCCGCCTGAAGCGCCGCCATCCAGCCGGCTTCGCCGTCCTGGGGCTCGGACTCGCCGACCACCAGCACCTGGCGCAGCGCCGGACACTGCGCGCGCACCGAGCGGACCGCGGCGAGCGCCCCGCTCTCGACGATCGCGACGCTGGCCTCGCTGTCCTGGAGCCGGTACGCCAGCGCATCGGGGCCGAAGAGCATCGACAGCGGCATCGCCACCGCGCCGAGCTGGTTGATCGCGATGTGCGCGACGGCCGTCTCGAAGCGTTGCGGCAGCACCAGGCCCACGCGGTCCCCGGCCTGGACGCCGAGACGCCGCAGTGCGTTGGACAGGCGATTCGCCGCGCGCTGCAGCTGGCCGAAGGAGTACTGGGCGCGACAACCGCTGTCGCTGTCGAAGAAGATGGCGGGCGCGTCGGGTGTTTCGCGGGCCCAGCGGCCGCAGCAGAGTTCGGCGATGGACAAGCGGTCGGGCACCTGCCAGCGGAACGCGCCGTGGATCAGCGCGTAAGCGTCGGACATCGCGACTCTCCGGGGACTGGAACAAGAGCGTGGATGCTAGCGAGCGAGGGGGCACCGGGCGTCATGGAAAGCCCGTAGCGCCAGGACGGTGCCCGGTCTTGCGGGGCGTGCCCCCGCGCGGTGCACCGGAAAGCGCGGATCGATCCTCGGTGCGCGCATGACGGCGTGAAGGCGCCGCCTACACTCCGCCGGATGACCGTGAAGATCCTGCACAACCCCCGCTGCTCGAAGTCGCGCGAGGCGCTTGCCCGGCTCGAATCGCGGGGCCTTCGCCCCGAGATCGTCGACTACCTGGCCACGCCCTTGTCGCTGGGCGAGCTGCGGACCCTGCAACGGCAGCTCGGCGTCCCCGCCCGCGCGATGCTGCGCGATGGCGAGGACGACTACCGCGCGCTCGGCCTGGCCGACGCGTCGCTCGGCGACGAGCAACTGCTGCGCGCGGTGGCCGAGCATCCGAAGCTGCTGCAACGCCCCGTCGTCATCGACGGCGAGCGCGCGCTGATCGCCCGTCCACCGGAGCTGCTCGACGATTGGTTGAAGTGAGGCCACCCGGCCCGCGCACGTGCCCGGCGCGCCGCGCCCGGGTCGGCTCTCTCGGCAAGCTCACTCGGCAAGCTCACTCGGCCCGCTCGCTCAGTTGCGCGAGCGACTCTCCGGTGACGCGGCACAGGCGCCAGTCCGGCATGATCGTCGCGCCCATCTTTTCGTAGAAGCGGATGGCGTTCTCGTTCCAGTCGAGCACGCACCATTCGAAGCGACCGTAGCCGCGCTCGACGGCGATCTGCGCCAGGCGGGTCAGCATGCGCGTGCCGAGTCGCGCGCCGCGATGGGCGGGCTGGACGTAGAGGTCCTCGAGGTAGAGCCCGGGCTTGGCCAGGAAGGTCGAGAAGTTCACGAAGGTCAGCGCGAAGGCGACGATGTCGCCGCCCTCGTGCTCGGCGACCATGGCCTCGGCGACGGGACGCTCGCCGAAGAGGTGCGGATGCAGCTTCTCGGGCGTGACCTCCATCAGATGCGACAGGCGCTCGAAATCGGCGAGTTCCCCGATCAGGCCGACGATGGCGGGGACGTCGGCGGGGCGGGCGGGGCGAAGGGTGTAGCGGTCGGGCGTGGCGGTCATGGTGGCGTGGGG